>DMGO01000125.1:0-13809 GCA_003449795.1 Gammaproteobacteria bacterium
ACAAAAAGACATAGAGGATGGCCTAATGGAGGTTGGTTTGACACCAGATTATTTGGGCAGATACCCCCATGAGCTTTCAGGCGGACAATGCCAACGAGTTGCAATTGCAAGAGCGCTGATGCCTAAACCACAACTTTTGATATGTGATGAGGCGGTCAGCGCACTTGACGCATCTATCAGAGGCGAAATAATAGACCTGCTGCTAAGAATAAAAAGCGAGAAAAAACTAACAATGATATTTATTGCCCATGACCTTGCTGTGGTTAGAAAGATATGTGACCGAGTTATAGTGATGCAGTCAGGCAAGATAGTTGAGCAGGGCCCAACAGAGAAAGTATTTTTTGAGCCAGAAAAGGAATACACTGCAAACCTATTAAGCGCAGTACCGGTTCCCGACCCAAGAAAAGAGAAGGAAAAATATATTCAAAGAACTCAAGCGGATTAAAAAAAGGAGAAAAAATGTCACAGATACCCAATGAATTTGATTGCTTCAGAATCAACCAAGAAGAAGACAAGATCGTCTCTGGCCTTGAAAAAATAAAGCTTGAAGACATAAACCCAGGCGAGGTAACACTGAAAACAGAGTACTCAAGCATCAACTACAAAGATGCCTTGGCTGCAACGGGGGCTGGAAAGATACTCAGAACTTTTCCACTTATAGGTGGAGTTGATGTTGCAGGCGAAGTATTAGAAAGCAAGGACTCAAGATTTAATCCAGGCGACAAAGTCATTGCTGCTTGCTCAGGTTTGAGCGAAACAAATGACGGCGGATACAGCGAATATACCCGTATAAGCACCGAAGCAGCCATTGAGCTTCCAGAAGCAATGGATACAAGAACTGCTATGGCAATTGGTACAGCAGGGTTCGCTGCAGGGCTTGCAATCTATAAGATGAAGTTAAACAAACAAACCCCTGAAATGGGACCCATTGTAGTAACAGGCGCAACCGGGGGAGTAGGCAGTATTGCGATTGACATGCTTTCAGCTTCTGGTTTTGAAACAACCGCTGTCACAAGAAAGAAAACACATGATGAGTATCTAAAATCAATCGGTACATCAAACATCATGTGTCTCGAGGACATGGAGATGGGCGAGCGACCACTTGAAAAAGCACAATTTGGAGGAGGTATAGACAACGTTGGAGGAGATCTTCTTTCGTGGGTGCTTAGATCAACGGTGCCTGAGGGCAATGTTGCTAGCATTGGCTTGGCAGGAGATTTTAAGCTCCCTACAAATGTCATGCCTTTCATACTCAGAGGAGTCAATCTTTTAGGGGTAAACTCAACAACACTTCCAAATTCTTTTAAACAAGATGTATGGAACGACATTGCAGTAAATATGTCCCCAAAAAAAATAGAACAGATCGTGACCAAAGAAGTCACGTTGGAAGAATTGCCAGAACAGTTTCAAGCGTTTCTTGATGGAAGCATTGTTGGCAGAGTATTGGTGAAAATCTGAACCTTTCTAAAAGCGAAAAAGCCCTCCTTAAAAAAGGGGTCATTGCTCTGGGTTTGAGTCATTCGAATGAAGAAATCGAGCAACAGTCGAAATACTTAGAGCTGCTGCTGGAGGCAAATAAAAACATTAACCTCACAGGAATCACCCAACCCAAAGAGGCAGTAATAAAACACACGCTCGACTCATTGAGCGCCTCAAAAGCAATCGAGGGAAGCAAGATCATTGACATAGGATCTGGTGGCGGGACACCAGGAATACCTTTGGCAATTGCAAACCCAGACAAGCACTTCTATTTGATTGATTCGGTCCTAAAAAAAACAAACTTTTTAGACGAAGCAACCAAGGCATTGGGCTTGAAAAATACCACCGTCATATGTCAAAGAGGAGAAAGAATAAACAACATCTCTGCTGACACAGTTGTCTCAAGAGCATTTGGCTCGCTCAATTATCTCATCGATGCATCAAAAAAGATGGTTACAAAAAACGGCCTTTTTTTGGCCATGAAAGGAAAAATTAAACATGAAGAAATCAACGAACTCATGAAGGACTTCTCTGTTCTACAAATACAAGAAATTAAGGTACCCTATTTGGAAGCAACGAGACATTTCGTCTTTATCAAAAGAAAATAAATGGCAAACATCATAGTAATTGCAAATCAGAAAGGAGGGGTTGGGAAAACCACAACATCCATCAACCTCGCCGCCGCTTTGGGTCAGCTTGGCAAGAAGACCCTACTGGTTGATCTTGACTCTCAGGGCAATGCCTCAAGTGCATGCGGCCTCAGCCATGACCAGGCAACACCGACTATTTATGACCTACTTTTAGGAGAGGTTGATGCCAACCAATGTATCAAAAGAGCTGCAGAAGATGGTTTTGATATCATTCCATCCAATAGAGACTTGATGGCTGCAGAAATACAACTCTTGGAGCTAGAAGAGAGGGAGCTAATTTTAAAGAAAGCACTCGAGGGCATAACAAGCCTTTATGATTTTATCGTTATTGATTCTCCACCATCGATGAACATACTCACACTGAATGCGTTGTCTTTCGCCGAAAGCCTGATTATACCAGTGCAGTGCGAGTATTATGCTCTTGAGGGCATGACAGGAATGCTTGAGTCAATTTACCAAATTAAAGATAGTGTCAACCCAAAACTCGACCTATTGGGTGTTGTCAGAACCATGTATGACAGCAGAAACAGCCTTGCTGTAGAGGTTTCAGCCCAATTGAAAAAATATTTTCACGACAAGCTTTTTTGGACATTTATTCCTCGGAATGTTCGCCTTGCAGAGGCGCCAAGTCATGGAATGTCAGCCCTGAAATACGATCCCAATTGCTCTGGTTCTAAGGCGTATTTATCCCTTGCCAAAGAGGTGGCCAAAAAAACCATGGAATCATAAAAGAACGAGGTTAAACTAAAGACATGTCAGACAAAAGAAAAAGTCTAGGTAGGGGCTTAGATGCTTTGTTGGGACAGTCTGGAGAAAACGAAGCAAAAATTAACAAACAAGGCATGTCTGAGATCAGCATAGAACAAATCGGCCCAGGCCCATTTCAGCCGAGAAAACAAATTGAAGAGTCTCAACTCAAAGAGCTCGCTCAATCCATTGAAGCACAGGGCGTAATCCAACCGATTGTTGTCAGAGAGAGAGCGCTTGCTGATTCTCACACTGGAGTCAAATACGAGATCATTGCAGGCGAAAGAAGGTGGAGGGCCTCTCAGATTGCTGGATTAGAGAGCATCCCAGCCGTTGTGAGAACCATTGCTGATTCTGCAGCCGTTGCTGTCGCACTTATTGAAAACATTCAAAGAGAGAACCTTAACCCTCTTGAAGAAGCAAACGCATTTCAACGCTTGATAATGGAGTATGAGATGAGCCATCAAGAGGTTGCAAATGCTGTTGGTAGAGCGCGAGCAAGCATCAGTAACGCACTCAGACTCCTTGATCTGCCGAGCAGTGTGCAAGAATTGGTTAACAAGAAAGAATTGAGCATGGGCCATGCAAGAGCACTGCTCTCTATTCAAGACAGAAGCATGCAATTAGAGGTTGCAAACCTTATAGTCGAAAAAGGCCTCTCGGTGAGAGAGGCAGAGAGCTTGGTCAGAAAAATTGTTGATAAAAAACAGCCAAATAAATCAAAGCCAGCAGCTGATCCAGACATCCAGAGACTCGAAAACCAATTGACCAGTCAGTTAGGAGCAAAAGTAACAATTAAACATAAAAAATCTGGCGCAGGAACGTTGAGTATTAAATATTCAAGCTCAGACGAGCTTGAAGGAATACTTTCAAAAATAAAGTAATCAAAGCAAATGAACCGAGTACGTTCACCCAAAGAAATCGCATTCCTAATATTGCTTGCACAAACAGCCACCGGTGCTGTTGTTGCAATGATATTTTTTTATTTTGAGAGTATTGAGAGCGCAAGATCATCATTTATTGGTAGTGCAATAGCCGTTTTAACCTCTTTACATTTGCTCAGTGTTTTGCTCGACAAAAGAGAGAAAAAACCAAAAAGCATTGTGAACACACTGTATCTTCTTGAGGCCTTTAAGTTCGTGCTCACAGCGTTGCTTTTTGTTATAGCAATAATCTTGTTAAAAGCAATTTTTTTCCCACTAATAATAGGGTATAGTGTTGCCATTTTTATATATTGGCTATCGTTATTGATCACCTGATATAGGAACAATGAGAAGAATTTTCATCAACAAATTACTCCCAACGCTCATCGCGTTATTTTCTATTGGAAACGTTTCTGCAGCTGAAGGCGTTGGATGTTTTGGGCCAACAAAGGAAAAAGAATTCTCTGCCAATGAATACATTTCTCACCACCTTTCACATTGCACTGTAGACTCGCCACTTGGGATCATTCATATAGACAGCGTTTTTTATGCTGTTTTTATGGCCGTTCTTTTTCTTTTTGTTTTTTACCGGTTTGCTAAAAAAGCAAGCTCAGGCATACCAAGCAAGGGACAAAGCTTCATTGAAATGATCATAGAGTTTGTGGATGAGCAAGTTAAGGATACTTATCACGGAAGCAGCAAACTAATTGCGCCGCTTTCATTGACCATATTTGTCTGGGTCTTTCTGATGAACTTCATGGACCTGTTGCCGGTTGACATGCTTCCAAAAGCTGGCGAGATGATGGGAATCAAATATATGAGAGTAGTGCCCAGCGCAGACCTCAATGTTACATTTGGGCTTTCGGTGACGGTCTTTTTGTTAATTTTGTATTACAGCGTCAAAATAAAAGGCGTGGTCGGTTTTGCAAAAGAGCTAGCATTTCAACCATTTGGCAAAGCGATGCTCCCTTTTAATCTTCTGCTAAAAGTGATTGAAGAAATAGCAAAACCAATTTCTCTCGGCCTTCGGTTGTTTGGAAACCTCTATGCAGGAGAGTTAATTTTTATGATTATCGCAATATTCACTGCCGGTGGTGGGGTCATGTACCTTTTAGACCTCGGCGTACTTCCGCTTGCGATAGGACAGTTTATTTTGGGACTAATATGGGCATTGTTTCACTTGATCATTATTTTGTTGCAAGCCTTTATTTTTATGATGTTGACCATTGTTTATTTGAGCATGGCGCATGAGGACCATTAGTTTTTTAACCATTTAATATAAGGAGATAAAAATGGAATTTGTACAAGGCATGACATTGGTAGCGGTAAGCATACTAATTGGAATGGGGGCCTTAGGAACAGCAATCGGTTTTGGTTTGCTGGGAGGGCGTTTTCTTGAAGGATCAGCTAGACAACCAGAGATGGTTCCGATGCTACAAGTCAAAATGTTTATTGTTGCAGGACTTCTTGACGCAGTAACAATGATTGGAGTTGGTATTGGGCTTTTCTTGCTATTCGCAAACCCTTACCTTTCATAATCAACTTAAACGGAAAGTAATATGAGCTTGAACGCAACACTGTTGATACAAATGACCGTCTTTGCGGTGGTCGTTCTATTTAGCATGAAGTTTATTTGGCCGATGATAATGGAGGCCATAGAGGAAAGAAATAAAAGCATATCCGATGGTTTGGCCGCAGCAGAGCAAGGACAAAAAAAGCTGAGCGAGGCTGAAACAGAAGTAAATGCACTCATTAAAGAAGCAAAACAGCAGGCCACAACAATTCTAGACCAGGCAAACACAAGAGCCACTGGAATAGTGGAGTCAGCAAAGAGCGAAGGCACATCAGAGCGAGATAAAATCATATCCACTGCTCACGATGAGGCACAACAGGAAGTCTCCAAGCTTCGCGAAGGCTTAAGAAAAGAAGTTGCTGTCTTGGCAATAACTGGTGCTGAGAAAATCCTCTCAAGAGAGATCAACAAAGCAGATCACAAAGACATGCTCGACGAGTTGGCGAATAAACTGTAATTATGTCTGAATCAAAAACAATCGCCCGTCCATACGCAAACGCTTGCTTTGAAACAGCTCAAGAAAGCGGCAATGCCGAAGAGTGGTTGCTGTTTCTTGAGACCGCTGCAGAGGTGGTAAAAGACAGTGCAATGTTAAATCTTGTCAAATCTCCAGGCATAGATAAACAAGCACTTGCAAAAACCATTTTTTCTGTCAGCAATGAAGCATCGGGCACACCGGAGTCTGAAGACAGAATGAATTTTATTTCATTGCTATCACAAAACTCACGCCTTGAAGCGCTTCCAGAGATAAAGAAGCAGTTTCAGCAAATGAAACAAGAGCTTGAGAGGGTTGTTGAGGCAACAATTACTACAGCCAGTGAAATCAGCGAAGAGTCTCTAAATACTATAAAAGCAGCACTTGAAACCAAGCTTAACCAATCAGTAAGCATTGAGGTAATGATGGATGAAGGCCTTATAGGTGGGGCAAAAATCCAAATCGGCGACAGCATGATTGACGCCTCTGTTAGGTCCCAGATAGATGAGCTGGGTAGAATTTTAACGAATTAATGAAATAAGGATAGAGAGATGGCAACCAAAGCATCTGAAATAAGTGAATTAATAAAACAGCAAATTAAAAACTTCGAACACGAAGCCAAATCATCAGACGTTGGGACAGTTGTTTCTGTAACAGATGGTATCACCAGAATACATGGATTAAACGACGTCCAATACGGAGAGATGATCGAGTTTCCTGGCGATACATTTGGCTTGGCCCTTAACTTGGAACAAGACTCAGTCGGAGCAGTGGTATTAGGCGACTACACCCACATTTCTGAGGGAGCACAAGTAAAAACAACCAATAGAATTCTTGAAGTGCCGGTTGGCGAAGGCTTACTTGGCAGAGTTGTCGACTCCTTGGGAACACCTCTTGATGGAAAAGGAGCTATTTCCTCAGACCAAACAGCACCAATAGAAAAAGTTGCACCAGGCGTCATCTCAAGACAGTCAGTCGACCAACCAGTTCAAACCGGACTTAAGTCGATTGATGCAATGGTACCAATCGGAAGGGGTCAGCGAGAGCTTATCATTGGAGATAGACAGACAGGAAAAACAGCGGTTGCTGTTGACACCATAATCAACCAAAAAGGCACAGGGATAAAATGTATCTACGTTGCGGTGGGCCAGAAAAACTCTTCAGTTGCCAATGTGGTTAAGAAGTTAGAGGAAGAAGGCGCATTAGAGCACACAATCATTGTCAATGCTGCAGCGTCTGACTCCGCTGCCATGCAATATATTGCTCCATATTCAGGCTGTGCAATGGGCGAGTACTTCCGAGACAAAGGAGAAGACGCCCTAATTATTTTTGATGACTTAACCAAACAAGCCTGGGCATATAGGCAAGTATCACTTCTATTAAAAAGACCTCCTGGAAGAGAGGCTTATCCCGGCGACGTATTTTATCTTCATTCAAGATTGCTTGAGAGAGCGGCAAGGGTGAACGCAGAGTATGTAGAAAAAGAAACAGGCGGGAAAGTGAAGGGTCAAACAGGCTCGTTAACTGCATTGCCAATCATTGAAACACAAGCGGGCGACGTTTCTGCTTTCGTGCCAACAAACGTGATTTCAATTACAGACGGACAAATATACCTAGAAAGTGATTTATTCAATGCGGGCATTAGGCCGGCGATAAATGCTGGTTTATCTGTTTCTAGGGTGGGCGGAGCAGCGCAAACAAAAATCATTAAAAAGCTAGGAGGCGGTGTCAGGCTGGCATTGGCACAATATCGTGAGCTTGCAGCATTTGCCCAGTTTGCATCTGATCTTGATGAGGCCACAAGGAAACAACTAGAAAGAGGTCAGAGAGTAACAGAGCTAATGAAGCAAAAACAATACGCTCCACTAACTGTAGCAGAAATGGCTGTGTCCCTTTATGCTGCGAACGAGGGCTATCTTGATGATGTCCCAGCAGATAAGATTGTCGATTTCGAGGCAGCACTACACGCAAACTTTGTTGAATCAGCCTCTGATCTTGCCCAAAAAATCAATGATACTGGTGACTACAACGATGAAATTGAAGCCGAGCTCAAAAAGTTCCTAGAAGATTTTAAAGCAACCGGCACCTATTAATTATGGCAAACGAAAAGGAAATTCGAACAAAAATTGGGAGTGTTAAAAACACCCAAAAAATTACGAAGGCCATGGAAATGGTTGCGGCAAGCAAGATGCGTCGAACACAAGAAACAATGAAAAAAGCATTGCCATATGCAGACAAAATCAGAGCTGTGATAGGGCATATTTATAAGGCGAACCCAGACTATAAACACCCCTTTCTTGAACAGCGTGAAGTCAAAACAACTGGCTACATTGTTGTGAGTTCTGATAGAGGACTTTGTGGCGGGCTCAATGTAAATATGTTCAGAGGACTTATTGCCAAGCTCAAAGAGAACAAAAGCAATCAAATTGATTCAAAGCTTTGCCTTGTTGGAGCAAAGGCGGTCCAGTTTTTTAGGTCTGTGGATGTTGATGTCATAGCAGCAGCATCTCATCTTGGCGAAGAACCACAAGTTGAAGATTTGGTTGGGGCAATCAAAACCATGCTTGATGAATACAATGAAGGCAAAATCGATCAGCTTTTTATCGTCCACAATGATTTTGTAAACACAATGACACAAAAACCAGAGATCAAAACACTGCTGCCAATAGACCCAGAAGATGGAGATCAAATGCAAGAACATTGGGATTATATTTATGAGCCAGACTCGAAAGAGCTTTTGGATTATATCTTGATGAGATACATCGAGTCACAAGTCTACCGAGCAGTCGTTGAAAATGTAGCATGTGAAATGGCAGCAAAAATGGTTGCCATGAAAAGTGCAACAGACAACGCAGGAAAACTAATAGACCAGCTTGAGCTTGATTATAACAAAGCAAGACAAGCAGCAATCACACAAGAAATTTCAGAAATAGTTGGCGGCGCAGCTGCAGTTTAAATAGAAAGGATAATAAAGATGAGCACAGGAAATATCGTACAAGTAATCGGAGCGGTAGTGGATGTTGAGTTTCCAAAAGAAGCAATACCAAGCGTATATGATGCACTCACACTCAAGGACGGAGACTTAGTATTCGAAGTCCAACAACAACTTGGTGATGGCATAGTCAGAACCATTGCAATGGGAGCGAGTGAAGGTCTGAAGAGAGGTCTTGAGGTTGAAAATACAGGCGCTCCAATCAGTGTCCCTGTAGGACAGGAAACACTCGGAAGGGTTTTGGATGTCCTTGGCAATCCAATTGATGAAAAAGGACCTGTTGGCGCTAAATCAAATAGGCCGATTCACGCAAAAGCACCCTCATTTGAGGAACAGTCAACCGAAGCTGACGTATTAGAAACAGGAATTAAAGTCATTGACCTTCTTTGCCCGTTTGCAAAAGGCGGAAAGGTGGGTTTGTTTGGCGGTGCTGGCGTTGGTAAAACAGTTACTGTCATGGAGCTAATCAGAAACATCGCCGCAGAACATGATGGCTTTTCGGTTTTTGCTGGAGTGGGAGAACGAACAAGAGAGGGGAATGACTTTTACCATGAAATGATGGAGTCAAACGTCCTCGATAAAGTTGCACTTGTATATGGACAAATGAATGAGCCCCCAGGAAACAGGCTCAGAGTAGCACTGACTGGGCTAACCATTGCTGAGAACTTTAGAGATGAGGGAAGAGATGTATTGATGTTCATCGATAATATCTACAGATACACGCTTGCAGGCACAGAAGTATCAGCATTGCTTGGAAGGATGCCATCTGCGGTTGGATATCAGCCAAACCTCGCAGAAGAGATGGGCGTACTTCAAGAAAGGATCACTTCTACTAAAACAGGGTCAATCACATCAATTCAAGCGGTTTATGTACCAGCAGATGATTTGACAGACCCTTCCCCAGCCACAACATTTGCCCACCTGGACGCAACGGTTGTATTGGCAAGATCAATTGCTGAGCTTGGCATTTATCCAGCGGTCGATCCGCTTGACTCAAACAGTCGTCAATTGGACCCTGGCATTGTGGGCCAAGAGCACTATGACACTGCAAGGTCAGTTCAACAAGTCCTGCAACGCTACAAAGAGTTGCAAGACATCATAGCAATCCTTGGTATGGACGAACTTTCTGAAGAGGACAAGCTCACCGTACAGAGAGCAAGAAAGATCCAAAGGTTCTTGTCACAACCATTCTTTGTTGCTGAGGTCTTTACCGGATCGCCTGGCCAATATGTTTCTCTTAGAGATTCGATTAAGGCATTCCAAGGAATTGTTGCAGGCGATTATGATGATCTCCCAGAGCAAGCATTCTACATGGTTGGCACCATTGAAGAAGCGGTCGAAAAAGCAAAAAGCATGTAACCTATGAGTTCGATTAGGGTAGAAATTGTCAGTGCAGAAGTAGCTATTTTTTCTGGTGAAGCGTCAATGGTTGTTGCACCAGGCAAAGATGGCGACTTGGGAATTGCACCAAAACATACCCCTCTCCTTACTACACTTAGACCAGGAGAGATTGAGCTTCATAAAGAAGGCACTGAAAAAGAATACATTTACATCACAGGCGGGATTCTTGAGGTTCAGCCACATATGGTCACCATTCTGGCAGATTCAGCAACACATTCTGATAAACTCGATGAAGAGGCCGCCCTTGAAGCCAAGAATCAGGCAGAAGAGGCGCTAAAAGGGGCGGACAAAAAAGAAGATTTGGAGCAAGCACAGGCCCAGCTAGTAGAGGCAGCAGCTCGATATAGCGCCGTCAAGAAGCTCAAAGGACGCAAATAAAGCCATAAAATTCCCCTAAAATACTGGTTTTTTTAGGTGTTTTCTATTTAAACTACGCAGCCATTTCTTCAAAATGACAATTATGGCTTGGACAGCAGTAATTTTAGCGGCAGGAAAAGGCACAAGAATGGCCTCCTGCAAACCAAAGGCACTCCAGATGCTGGCTGGAAGGACTCTTGTTGGGCATGTTCTGAATACACTTGATAATCTCAGCATTGATGAGGTTGTAATCATACATTCTCCTGAAGCAAAAAGTGATTTTGAAGAAGAGCTAACAAACCACAAAAATATAACCTATGTCGAGCAAAAAGAAGCCTTAGGAACAGCGCATGCCTTAAAAACTGCACTTCCCCATGTCTCAAAAGATAATCTCTTGGTTCTTCTGGGAGATGTGCCACTGCTTTCAGAATTAACAATCAGTAAATTACAAGAAGAGATTAAAAAAAACGATCTTGTGGTTTTAACCGGAACGGTAGAAAACCCTTCTGGCTATGGAAGAATCTGCAAAGACCCCGATGGAAAACCAAGTGCCATTATTGAAGAGTTGGATTGTGATGATGAGCAGAGAAAAATAAAGGAAATCAACTCAGGAATCATGGCTTTCAAGACAAATGTTGCTGCAAACCTTGTCGGGAAAATAAAACCAAACCCAAAAAAAAATGAGTACTACCTTACAGACGCCATAGAAATCGCTTACCATGAAGGCATACAGGCGAGCACCTATTCGACATCAGGAGAAGAAGTTTTTGGTGTGAACTCAAAAAGAGACTTGGCAGAGGCAGAAAAAATTAACAGAAAAAACATAACAAATAAACTGATGGATAATGGCGTAACAATCATTGATCCCAATAGGGTTGACATCAGGGGGACGATTTCTTGTGGTCAAAATGTAACCATTGATGTGAATACCGTCTTTATTGGCGATGTAACACTGGGAGACAATGTCACAATTGCACCATTCACCATTGTCTCCAATAGCGTCATCGGTGAGGGAACAAGCATTCATTCTCATTCAAACATAGATGGGGCTGATATTGGCTCAAGCTGCAATATTGGGCCATATGCCAGGATTAGACCGCAAACAAAACTAGAAGAGGGAGCAAAGGTTGGCAACTTTGTTGAGACAAAAAAATCGGTGATTGGAAGAGGCTCAAAAGTAAACCACCTGACATATATAGGCGATGCAAAAATCGGTGAGAATACAAACATTGGAGCAGGAACAATTACGTGCAACTATGATGGCGTAAACAAGCACCAAACAAAAATAGGCGATGAAGTTTTTATTGGTTCTGGGGTAGAGCTTGTGGCACCAATAGAGGTTGAAAATGGCGCTACTGTTGGAGCAGGCTCAACCGTATCAAAGCACGTAGCTGCGGGCAAGCTCACAATTGAGCGAGCAAAACAAAAAACGATCGATGGCTGGAAGAGACCAACCAAAAAGGAAAAAAAGTAATGTGTGGAATCATTGGTGCAGCCTCCTCTAGAAGCGTTGGAAAAATCTTAGTCAACGGGCTGAAGAAAATGGAATATCGCGGCTATGACTCAGCAGGGCTCGTTTTAAATCAAGATGAAGTCGTGTTTCAACTAAGGACTCTTGGCAAGGTTTCAAACCTCGAAGACGCAATGATTGAGAAAAGGCCTAAAGCTGATTCTGGCATAGCGCACACAAGATGGGCAACACATGGAATTCCATCGGAGAAAAATGCACACCCCCATGGATCCAATGGAAAAATCTATATTGTTCACAATGGAATCATTGAAAACCACGATGAGCTGAGAGAAAGATTAGCAAACGAAGGTTATGAGATTCAGTCAGAAACCGATTCAGAATTGATTGCTCATTTGATCCATTCCAATAAAGGAAAAGACAAAACCACATTGGCAGCACTAATTGAGACAACAAAAGAGCTTGATGGCGCATACTCAATCGCTGTCATTGACACAAAGGAAAAAGGGAAAATATTTGCAGCCAAACAAAAAAGCCCGCTTTTGGTTGGAAAAGGGATAGAAGAAAATTTTATTGCCTCCGATCCGCTAGCAATAGCCGGCCTTGCTGAATCTTTTTATCTACTTGAAGACGGCGACTTTGCAGAAATCACCAAAGATGAAATTAAAATTGTTGGAGCAAATGGTGAGCCGGTCTCAAGAGAGGAGACCATAATAGACACAAGCGTGAAAGAAGCCTCGAAAGACGGCTATAAACATTTCATGGAAAAAGAAATATATGAGCAGCCTCAAGCAATTACAAATGCAATCGAAGGAAGGACTGCAGATGGAGAAGTTTTAGATAATATTTTTGGGCTGGGATCATCCGAAGCTTTTAAGGGCGTCAAAAGAATTCAGTTTGTAGCCTGCGGCACAAGCCTGCATGCAGCTAAAACCGCCAGAAAATGGTTCGAAGAACTCTGTGAGACACCTTGCTACATAGATTTTGCAAGCGAATACAGGTATCGAAACCCACTTGTTGAGGATGATACTTTGTTTGTATGCATATCACAGTCGGGAGAAACTGCCGACACCATGGCAGCGCTTAGCTATGCAAAAGATGAGAAATATTTAGGCATTGTCACGATTTGTAATGTTCCAACGAGTACCATGGCCAGAGAATCTGATTGGAAAATATTCACAAACGCAGGTCCTGAGATAGGCGTTGCTTCAACCAAGGCTTTCACTACACAGCTCGCAGCACTGCTTTTGTTGGCATGTTCCATATCAAAAAGTAAAAACATAAATAAAGACAAAAGAGCAGACGCAATCAGTGACCTTCTCAACACACCTTCGCTTGTCAAAGAAGCGTTTGGGCTAAAAAGTCATATCGATGAGATAGTTGAGAAAATTGCTGACAAAAAGAATGCTTTGTATTTGGGTAGAGGTGTTTATTTCTCAATTGCACAAGAGGGCGCACTAAAGTTCAAAGAGATTACATACATTCATGCTGAGGCATACCCAGCAGGAGAGCTAAAACATGGGCCGCTCGCGCTTGTGGACGAAATGACACCTGTTGTCGCATTGGCCCCAGAGGATGAGCTCGTGGAAAAGCTTTTATCTAACCTTGAGGAAGTTAAGTCAAGAGGGGGCACTCTTTACGTCTTTGGAAATGCGACCTCGAAGATCAAAATTGAAAAAGGCAAGTTCATGAATATGCCTGATTGTGGTTACTACAATGCACCGATTGTCTATACAATACCCCT
>DMGO01000039.1:0-11512 GCA_003449795.1 Gammaproteobacteria bacterium
CAAGTTCAGAATGGTCTTTGGGTTTAAAATCAAACTTAGGTGGTTCTCCCCATGATCTGATTTCCATATTATCTTCTTCGTTTAACCCCTGTGGTACAGAATCATCAAGAATATTAGGAATCTCTAGGCTCATTCCTCTACTTTGACTAGAGAGATCATTGAGCGATTCCTCTGAATCCTTTAGTTTTTGATTGATCTGACCAACCTGAGAAATGAGATCAGATCTTTCTGCGTCTGAAAGGTCAGGATTTGCAATACTTTTATTGATTGCATTTTTTGATGACCTAAGCTCCTCAACTACAGAGATCAAGTCTCTGTTTTTCTGATCTATTTCTATATAAGAATCAAGATCAAAATCAGATGCCCTCCTATTAAGAGAATCTCTGACTCTTTCAGAATCTTTTCTAATTATTTTTGGATCTAACATTTTTTTGGAAGCATTATCTTAAACTATTATAACTTTTTAGAAAGATGAAAAAAACTTAACAAAATTCCAAATACATCTGCAAACCAATCAAACCAATCAAAACTTCTATATGAAATGCTCATTTGAAGTAATTCCATACTCAGTGCATACATGCAAAGAAGAAACATTAAGATGAATAAATGATCTTGTTTAGTAATAAGAAAAAACCACAAGCCAACAAAGTAAAAAATAACTATATGAGCAACTTTATCTATCGATATAAAAGTATCAATTTCAATCGATGGAGTTGTCATAACATGCAGATAGGACACAATGAAAATTATGATTACTGAAAGTAAGAGATTAGAATTTTTAGAAACACCCTGTACTCGTTTAAAAAGATTAATCATTCCATGACTTCTGCATCATCTGGGATGAGGTCAACAAAAAATCCATCATTCATATTCATGTTAATCTCAATGTCTTCAAGTTTTATTTGAATCCTCTCATTTTCTGACTGCATGATTTCTATAGTATCAATGAGCTCTTCTTTTATTTTAATTGTGATCATATTCCCCAAGGGGTCATTATTTAAGGGGTGAAATTTGATCAATTTATAAGAGTAAAAATCTTCAATATTTTGCTGATGGGATTCATTGATTTCACTCTCCCCCATCAAAATTCTTAACCAATTGGCATCTTTATATTGATCTATATTGGTTTTAATCACTTGATTGAGATCTGGATCATAAATCGATATTAAACCTCTTTCAAAGATGATAACCCTCTCAGTTGGCTCTTCAATATGCCACAACATTTGGTGAGGTCTTTTGACTACAAGATAGCCTTTAGAGATATTATTTCTTATGTCTTTCTGGTAGCTAGTTTGCACGAATGATGCGCTCATGCTATCAAAATTAATCATTTCAATATCTGAGGCAAGTGATGCTTGAACAAGCAACAGTGAGAATAATATTAGTCTAGGAATAATCAATGTCTGAAATCAATTGATTAATTTTCTGGTGGTGGTGGTGCCAAGACTTCTCTTTTGCCGTTTGACTCCAATTCACCCACGATCCCAATTTCTTCCATTTTTTCAACAATTCTTGCTGCTCTGTTATATCCAATCCTTAGCTTTCTTTGCACGGAGGAGATAGATGCGTTTCTTGACTCCGTGACCAATGCAACAGCTTCATCAAATAATGGGTCACTCTCTGAATCGCCATCAGCATCTGTACTTGGAGCCTCTCCAGGAATTGGAGTTTCCAGTTGTCCCGTAGTGACCTCGTCTATGAAGACTGGTTGCGATTTTGATTGAAGATCACCTGAAACTGCATTGACCTCATCATCAGATACAAAAGCTCCATGAACACGAACTGGGGATGATGAACCCGGAGGTATATATAACATATCACCATTTCCCAGAAGATTTTCAGCACCCATCTGATCGAGGATTGTTCTTGAGTCAACTTTTGCAGATACCTGAAATGCAATTCTTGAAGGAATATTTGCTTTGATCAAACCAGTTATTACATCTACAGAAGGTCTCTGAGTAGCAATGATCATATGTATCCCAGATGCTCTTGCTTTTGCTGCTAATCTCGATATGAGTTGCTCTACTTTCTTGCCAACAGTGATCATCATGTCTGCTAACTCATCAACTACAACAACTATGTTAGGAAGCGGTTCCAGATCTGGTGGCTCTATATTATCAGTGGTTTGAACTTCTTTTTTAGGATCAAATAAAGGATCCTTAATTGGCTCACCTGAGGCAATTGCATCTTCAATTTTCTGATTTAAACCTTTTAAATTCCTCACCTTAAGCTTTGACATTAATTTATAACGCCTTTCCATCTCAACAACACACCATCTCAAAGCATTCGCTGCTTCTTTCATATCAGTTACAACCGGACAAAGAAGATGTGGTATCCCTCCATAGACCGATAATTCCAACATTTTTGGATCAATCAGAATCATTCGAACATCTCTTGGGGTTGACTTATATAGGAGACTAATAATCATTGCATTGATACCAACTGATTTACCAGAGCCTGTTGTACCTGCAATAAGCAGATGTGGCATTTTTTGCAGATCGGCAACAATTGGAATACCAGCAATGTCTTTTCCCAAGGCAATGGTCAATGGTGATGAAAAATCTTCAAATGTTTTAGATCTTAGGATCTCTCCTAAAACGACAAGATCTCTTTGTTCATTAGGTATCTCTATCCCAATAAATGACTTACCCTCTATAACCTCAACAATTCTGACACTAGAGACAGATAAAGATCTTGCTAAATCTTTTGATAGATTACTGATTTGGCTGACTTTCACACCTGGTGCAGGGTTGATTTCAAATCTTGTAACAATCGGCCCTGGTAGAATCTCTTCAACTGTTGCGGTAATACCAAAGTCTTTGAGTTTCAGTTCAAGTAATCCAGATAATGCTTCAAGAGACTCTTTTGATGCACCTTGCTGTTGAGCTGGCGCCTCATTCAGAATGCTTAGATCAGGGATAATTGACTCAGAAGATGAATCAAACATTTTAACTTGTCGCTGCTCAGTGGCTTTCTTACTTTCTTCAATTGGTGGAGCAGTTTTCTCGATCTTGATTTTTGTTTCTATTTTATTTGAACTTTTCTTTAATTTATTAACCACTTTCTCTTTAAGTGGTTTCTTGATTTCCTTTTTTAGCTCTGATTTTGGTGCTTGTGTTTTATTCTTTAAACGTTCCTTCTTTTTATCCTGAATCATTGAGAGTAATTTTGAAAATACCTCAAAAGCCTTATTGATGAATTTTATTAAATGCACTCCAAGGAAATCAGAAACTTTTAACCATGAAAAACCAACCATCAGAGGCAAAAATGAGAGAATGACTGCCATTAGGATTACAGTACTTCCAGTCAATCCTAGATTCTCAATAAACCAGGAAGAGAAGAGCAAGCCTGTAATTCCTCCTGATCCTTCAGATAGATTATCAAGTCCTATATGGATAGAAAAAAGTGTTGATGATGAGATGAGAAGGATAAAAAAAGATAGCACTCTGATCACAATCAAGGCTCTATCTATCTTGCTAACCGCACCCTGTATTAAAGTGATGCACGCGGACAAAAAAAGCAGAGGTAAAAAATAACTGGCTAGACCAAAAAATGAAAAAAGGAAGCTAGAAAAATATGCACCAAATAGGCCAATATAATTATTTACCTCACTATTAGACCCCGTGGTGTTGAATCCTGCATCATTAATGTCATAGCTGAAAAGAGAGATAAAACTTATGGATGCCAATCCCAGCAGAACAATAAAAATTGATTCTCTTAGAATCGAGAATGATGTCATGAAAGATTTAAGATCTTTTTTATTGATGACTTTCCTCTCTTTATTTAATTGTTTAATGAGTAATTATTTAAGAATAAATTATTCATGATTGCATTATTATGATTCTTTATAGAAAATCTAACAACAGACTTTTGAAATGACCGAATCAATACATCATAAATTAATCATACTTGGCTCTGGGCCAGCAGGCTACTCCGCAGCTGTTTATGCTGCTCGTGCAAATCTTAAGCCAGTCATAATCACTGGGTCTGAGCCAGGTGGGCAACTGATGACCACAACAGATGTCGAGAACTGGCCAGGTGACCCAGAAGGATTATTAGGCCCTGCTCTAATGGATCGGATGCTAGAACATGCAAAGAGATTTGATACTGAAATTATTTATGACCATATAGAAAGCGCAGAGCTTGGATCAAGACCCTTTGTCCTGAATGGAGGAAATGCAAAATATACAACGGATGCATTGATCATCGCTACAGGATCAACCGCCAGATACTTAGGCTTAGATTCAGAGGATAAATTTAAAGGTAAAGGTGTATCTGCATGTGCTACTTGCGATGGTTTTTTCTATAAAGATCAAGATGTAATAGTCGTTGGTGGTGGGAATGTTGCAGTTGAAGAGGCTATTTATTTATCGAATATTGCAAAAAATGTGACCCTAATACATAGAAGAGATGAACTTAGAGCAGAAAAAATGCTTCAAGATAAACTCTTTGAAAGAACAGACAACAAAGGAAATATAAAAATCCTATGGAATCATGTTTTGGATGAAGTACTTGGAGATGAAGCTGGCGTCAATGGGATCATTTGTTCAGATGTCAATGATCCATCAAAGAAAACTCAATTGGATGTTCAAGGTGTCTTTATAGCCATTGGTCATGATCCAAATACATCATTCTTTGGTGATAATCTAAAATTAGATGAATCTAATTATATTATTTTAGATGATTCCAATGGTCGATTTTCTACTCAAACAAGCATAGAAGGTGTATTTGCAGCTGGAGATGTTGCTGATCCGGTATACAGACAAGCTGTGACTTCTGCGGGAAGTGGTTGCATGGCCGCATTGGATGCCGAGAAATTCTTGGAACAAAGCTAGTTATATCGAGTAAAATATATTTATGGCAAAAGAAGAAGCAATACAAATGAATGGGGTGGTTAAGGAAACACTACCCAATACTGTCTTCCGTGTTGAGTTAGAAAATGGGCATATTATCACAGCTCATATATCAGGAAAGATGAGGAAGAACTATATTCGAATACTGACTGGAGACAAAGTTCTAGTAGAAATCAGCCCTTATGACTTGTCAAAGGGAAGAATAGTCTTTAGAGAAACTTAATCAACTTAAAATCATCAAAATTGACTGATTAAATAAAATGGGGAAACAATAATGGTAAAAATATTTAAAATCCTTTCTTTATGCTTTTTTGCAATATTTCTAGCTGGCTGTAATTCTAATTCCGAACTACAGAATCAAGTTGATGACTTGAAACAAGAATTGGCTGCAACTGAGGCTGAGCTTGTAGAAACGGAGGCCGAGCTAGAAGATCAAAAAAGTGCCGAAGAAGTTTGGGACGAATTGGCAAGTAAGAAAACCAAAAAATAACTTAAGCATCAGGTTTTATAGATTCAAAATAACACTACCCCATGTAAAGCCTGCGCCGAAGCTTTGCATTAAAATAGTGTCCCCTTCTTTTATCCTGCCATCTTGAATTGCTCTGTCAAAAGCTAAGGGTATAGATGCTGCAGATGTATTGCCATGAATGTCCATACTGAGAATTACTTTTTCCTCAGGTAACTCTAACCTCTTAGCCACCGCTTGAATTATTCTCATATTGGCCTGATGTGGTATGAACCAATCGATATCCTTGCTTTCAAGATTTGCTTTAACAAGTGCATCAATAGCAATTTCTTCTAGCGTTTTTACAGCAACCTTAAATACTTCGTTTCCGCTCATCTTCAATGTGTAGTCATCTGCATTGGGTGTCTCCGGCTTTCTAGATGTTCCATAGGGTACATGGAGAAGCTCTGCGTATTCACCATTGGCACCAAGCTCGGAAAATACAATCCCTCTGTCATCTGATGGCTTTAAGATGGCAGCCCCTGCTCCATCTGCGAAAAGAACACATGTATTTCTGTCATCCCAGTTTGTAATCCTAGATAGCGTCTCAGCACCAATGACCAATGCACATTTTGACTCACCTGATTTTATGAACTTATCCGCAATATTAAGAGCATAAATGAAACCGCTGCAAGCCGCCTCTATACTGAAGGCAGGAAAATTTCTGAGTTCTAGTCTTTTTTGAAGAATCGTACCAACATTTGGTGTTGCAACATCAGGCGTACATGTACCAACAATAATAAGATCAATCTCATTCTTGTCGATATTGGCTCTCTCTATTGCAATCTTAGCAGCTTCAAATGCCAAATCGGATGTCGCTTGTGAATCATCGGCTATTGGTCTTTCTTTGATTCCTGTTCTAGATACAATCCATTCGTCAGTTGTATCAACCCTTTTTTCAAGATCTTTATTGGTAACTATATTGTTCGGTGTATAACTTCCAATTGATATGATTTTTGATTTCATGTGATCTACTTCTCAAATGTTTCAATCATTTTTGGGATAATCTCTTTTTTAACCTCATCTATGGCAGTTAATAAAGCATGATAATGACCATATGAGTCAGAAGAACCATGGCTCTTTACGACTATTCCATTCAATCCAACGAGCAAAGCACCATTATGTCTTCTGGGATCAATGCTTTTTTTAAATATATCCAGTGCGAATTGAGAGCCGTCTTTAACCGAATCATCGTTTGATGCATCGTTCAATGAATCTTTTAAAACGCTTACCATCAGCCCAATCGTCCCTTCCATTGCTTTAATCGCAATGTTTCCAGTAAAACCATCTGTGACAATTACATCAGCTTTATTTTCAACAATATCATTTCCTTCGATATAACCGACATAATTAATGGATGAGTCTTCAAGCAATATCGATGCCTCTTTGATCATCTCGTGACCTTTAATTTCCTCTTCTCCAATATTAAGAAGTGCGACTTTCGGTGATGAGATACCTTTTATCTCTCTGGCAACTATATTTCCCATTAAGGCAAATTGATAAAGCTGATCTGCAGTGCAGCTTGAATTAGCTCCCAGATCAAGCATGTAGGTATAATTGCCTTTTGTTGGAATGGCTTTCATAAATGCTGGTCTGTCAATTGTGGGCAAGGTCTTAAGGACATATTTTCCATTCGCCATCAGAGCTCCTGTATTGCCTGAACTCACACAAGCATCTGCTTTGCCTTCGCTGATTAGATTAATAGCCAAACGCATTGAAGAATTCTTCTTTTTCCTTAATGCATCAATAGGAGATTCATCCATTGATACCACTTCATCTGTATGAATGATTTCAGCTCTCTGCATTAAATCATTTGGAAAGTGCTCCGATATAATTCTTTCGTCCCCAACCAAAAAAACTCCAAGTGCATCATCATTCTTGAGTGCTTCAACGGCAGCACCAATAGAAGCAAGAGGATCTCTCTCGCCACTCATGACATCGAGTGCAAGTTTATATTGGATACTCAATTTAAAACCCTACTCTTGTTCTTCTAGGTCAGTAACCTTTTCTTTGATCGAGATGACTTGTTTACCTCGATAGAAACCTTGAGGGCTGATGTTGTGCCTGAGATGATCTTCACCTGTGTTAGGATCACTAGAAATTGCAGGCGCCTTGGCCTTAATCTTTGATCTTCTCATATCCCTTCTGGATCTGGTTTTTCTCTTCTTCTGGACTGCCATATTCCTCTCCTATATCAGCAATTTTTAGTTGCTGTCCTTGCCCAATATTTCTGATAAATCGCTAAACGGTTTATTCTTCTTTTCCGTATTTTCATCAGAAGATCTTAAAAACATGCCTAACTTATCGATATTTTCACATAATTCAATGTTTTTATGCATTATTGACATGGGAATGGAAGACAGAACCTCGCCTTCCAATAGATCCAGAAGAACAATTCCTTCTTCATTAATCGAAATATACTCGATATTATTTTGCCCTCCTTGATCATGCGATTCGTTCATGAAATCAATCGAATAGATAATTTTCTTACTCCAATCTAAAGGCCCTAGACATCGTTGACATCTCAAACTCAGATTTGTATTGATTTCACCAGAAATACTTGGATTGAGCTGATCATTAAGCTTTAAAGTAGCGCTGATTGAAATATTACCATCTGCATCATCTATGCTGATCTCTGATAGTCGTGACAGTGATTTGATATCAACCTTTTCTAAAAAAGTTGATTTACTGCTGGAATAATCCAATAGATCTTTGAAAAATAATTTTTGATGAAGCATCTCAATCACTCAAGATATATACTATTCATTTCATTTTACCAATAAACAGCAAATAATTTAGCAATCATAAAATGACAAAGCTTATCCTGGCATCAAGTTCTATCTATAGGCAACAAATACTCAGAAAATACTATTCTGAATTCAAATGCATCAGTCCTGATATTGATGAAACTCCGTGCCTTAATGAAAAACCAATAAATTTAGCTCAGAGGCTTTCAAGCACTAAAGCTGAAAAGATTGCAATGGAGTTCACTGATCATTTTGTCATTGGCTCAGATCAAGTTGCATCATTTGATGAGCAAATTCTAGGAAAGCCAGGTAGTTATGATAATGCATTAAATAATTTCAAAATGTTCAGAGGTAAAAGCGTCTTCTTTTATGCAGGTGTCTCACTTAGAAATGAGTCTCTAGGAATCAATAGAAATGGTCTAGAAACAACTGAGATTAGATTTAAAAATTACTCAGATGAGGATATGAGCAATTACCTTGATAGCCTTGATACATTTAACACCACAGCAGGGGTAAAGAGTGAATCCAATCTCTTCAAACCTCTAGTCGATGAAATCATTTCAAATGATGAATATGCAATCATTGGCCTTCCAATCAATTGGATTTTAAATCAGCTTGCTGAATTTGACTAATCTATAGAATTTATAGTCAGCAAAACAGCTGTGAGCTCCTCAGAAAGATCTGATTTAAAGTGATAGTTTGAATTTGATGTATCAAATTGAGGGAATGAAATTTCTGAAGCATGCAAGAAAAGACGTTTGAGACCAAAACTTTTCTTGATGATGTCATTCTTAACTCCGTATCTGATATCTCCAGCAATTGGCATATTAATAAAGGCCGAATGAGCTCGAATCTGATGAGTTCTACCTGTGATCGGTGATATTTCAAATAATGAGGCATGACTGAAGCGCTTGACCATTTTAAACTCAGTGATCGCCTTAAGTCCTTCAGGATCAATAATTGATTTTCTATATTTATTGCTTCGATCTATTCGTATGGGTTGATCAATAATAAAGTCCTCTTCAACAGGATTACCTAGAAGGAGTGCTTGGTATTTCTTTTTGATTAATCCATCGCGAAAATATTGATGAAGCTTTCTCAGTATTGATCTTTTTTTTGCAATTAATATGATGCCGCTGGTTTCCTTATCAATTCGATGAGCTAGTTCCAAAGTTTCATACTTTTTTTCTCGATGGCGCCGAAGTAGCTCTATTAAGCCGAAGGAAACGCCACTGCCTCCATGTACTGCAAGACCGCTGGGCTTGTTTACAACCAAAAAACCCTTCTCTTCATGCAAAATGATTTCATCGATCCAATTCAAATCCATTGTCTTGATTGGATTTTTTTCTTTAGGCTTACCTGGCACTAGGTGTGGTGGGATTCTGATGAGATCATCTGTTTCTACTCGAGTCATTGGCTTTGCTCTTTTTGAGTTGATTCGAACTTCACCCTTTCTGATCATGGAATATATTCTAGCTTTAGGTAAACCCTTAAGAGTCTTTAGAAGAAAATTATCAAGCCTCATTCCATCAGAATTAAGATCGATCAAGAGTGTATTATTTTTCTTTTCTTTCTTCATAAGTCAATGATTTTCATATAAATTCAACGATGATTGTTGAAAATTCATGATCTCTGCTATAATGCGAACACAAAATATAGATTATTGATAGGAAAATAATCAAATGAATAGTGGAATGAGTCCACAAACTAATGACAAAAAGTCATAAAGATTTAATTAAACAAAGACAATTAGATAGAAAATCTTTGTTGGTATAAAAAGGAATTTATAAGCATCTGTTGCGGATCAAGAGATGAACCTTGGGCTTCAACCAAGGAACCAATAGAAAGAAACAAAGTTTCTATCCTGTTGCCTTAAAAATGAGGTAACCATGAAAAGAATATTAATTAATGCGACTCAGCAAGAAGAGCTGAGAGTCGCAATGGTAGACGGTCAGAAACTCTATAACCTAGATATAGAATATGCTTCTGGCTCACAAAACAAAAATAACATATACAAAGGAAAGATAACTCGAATAGAGCCGAGTCTGGATTCTGTATTTGTTGATTTTGGCTCAGAAAAAAATGGATTTTTACCATTCAGAGAAATCTCAAGAGAATATTATCTAACCGAACCCATACCTGGTGAAAAGCACAACATCAAAAATCTTTTTGAAGAAGGTCAAGAGATCGTTGTGCAAGTGGTTAAGGAAGAAAGAGGTTCAAAAGGTGCTGCGCTGACCACTTATCTCAGTCTTGCTGGGAGATTTATGGTATTCAAACCCAATAATTCAAAAGGAGGCGGTATATCAAGAAAAATCACAGGCCGAGAAAGGCTTGATACTTTTGAGGTATTGGATCAACTGGATGCACCAGATGGTAGCAGTGTGATTGTTCGTACTGCAGGTGTTGGAAGACCATTGATTGAATTGCAATGGGATCTTAACTACCTGGTAGGTATTTGGGATTCAATAAAGAAATTGGCATTGGATGCCAAAGCACCTGCACTGATTTTCAAAGAAAACAGTTTGATTGCCAGATCAATGAGAGATCATCTTGAAGATGACATAGGTGAAATCATCATTGATGATGAGGATACATATGAGAATTCAAAAAAATACATCAAACAAGTCAGCCCGAAAAACCTTAAAAAACTAAAGCATTATTCTGAAGCAACACCTTTATTCACCCGTTTTCAAATTGAAAACCAAATTGAATCAGCTTATTCGAATCAAGTGAGACTCCCTTCTGGAGGCACAGTTGTGATTGATTACACTGAAGCATTGATATCGATTGATATCAACTCTGGTAGAGCCACAAAAGAGTCTGACATCGAATCAACTGCCCTTCAAACAAACCTTGAGGCTGCGGAAGAAATTGCCAGGCAGTGTAGGTTGAGAGATATGGGTGGACTCATTGTTATCGATTTCATTGATATGAGACAGTACAAAAATCAAAAAGCGATTGAAAATGCGATGAGAACAGCAGTAAGAAAAGATCGCGCAAGAGTCTCTGTTGGTGGTATTTCAAGATTCGGACTCATGGAGATGTCCAGACAACGACTCAGGCCTTCTCTGGATGATTCAGCCTATAAAATTTGCCCACATTGCAATGGAATAGGAAAAGTAAGAAGCACAGAGTCCTTGGCGCTTTCTGTCCTGAGGCTGGTAGGCGAGGAAGCACGTAAGGAGAAAACAAAAAGTGTCATAGCAAATATACCACCTGATGCTGCAAACTATCTCCACAATGAAAAAAGAGAATGGATCAATGAAATTGAAGAAAGAGAGAAGATCGATATCGTCTTGACCGCTGACCCAGAACTTTCCAGTGTGAATTTTACCATTACTCGAGTCAGAACTGATGGGACTGAAATTCAAGGGGGTAGCAATACCCAAGCTCATTCCCATGGT
>DMGO01000112.1:0-2989 GCA_003449795.1 Gammaproteobacteria bacterium
GTCATGGGGCCATGTGCTGGTGGAGCAGTATATTCCCCTGCAATGACTGACTTTATTTTTATGGTTGAGGATAGTTCATATATGTTCGTAACAGGTCCTGATGTAGTCAAAACAGTTACACATGAAGAGGTTACGGCAGAAGAACTGGGTGGAGCATCCACGCATAGTCAAAAATCTGGTGTAGCTGATCTAACATTTGAAAATGATACTGATGCCCTATTGATGACAAGAGAGTTCATGAGTTATCTTCCACAGAGCAATCAAGAGCATCCTGAGACTATTGAGTGCAAAGACTCAACTGAACGAGAGGAGCCTGCACTTGATACTTTGGTCCCACAAGATCCTTCAAAACCTTATGATATAAAAGAAGTCATTCATAAAGTTGCTGACGAAGGTGAATTCTTCGAACTTCAGCCAAAATATGCACAAAATATCGTGACAGGATTTATTCGGCTTAATGGATCAAGCATTGGTGTGGTCGCCAATCAACCAATGGTACTGGCTGGCTGTCTTGATATTAACTCCTCAATTAAGGCCGCTCGTTTTGTTAGATTCTGCGATGCATTCAATATCCCCATCTTAACCCTTGTTGATGTTCCAGGTTTCATGCCAGGCACTTCTCAAGAGTATGGGGGAATCATCAAGCATGGCGCGAAGCTTCTGTTTGCCTATGCCGAAGCAACTGTTCCAAAAGTCACTATGATTACGAGAAAAGCTTATGGCGGAGCTTATGATGTGATGAGTTCGAAACACATCAGGGGAGATATAAATTTTGCTTGGCCATCTGCAGAAATAGCTGTTATGGGACCCAAAGGTGCTGTTGAGATTATCTTCAGAGAAGATATTGGGGATGAGGAAAAGATAGAAAAAAGGACTCAGGAATATACTGAAAAATTTGCCAACCCATTCATTGCTGCGAGTAGAGGATATATCGATGATGTAATCATGCCGCATAATTCTAGAAAAAAACTGATTGAATCATTTGAGATGCTTAAGAATAAGCATCAAGAAAACCCCTGGCGTAAACACGACAACATCCCACTCTAGGAATAAATATGTTTAAGAAAATCTTGATCGCAAATCGCGGAGAAATAGCTTGTAGAGTTATTCAGACCTGTAAAAAAATGGGTATCAAGACTGTGGCAATTTATTCAGATGCAGATGAAAATGCTTTACATGCTGACCTCTCTGATGAAGCCATTTGTATTGGTGGATCAAGCTCTGCAGAAAGTTATCTTGTAATAGAAAAGATCATTGATGCTTGCAAAAAAACCAAAGCGGATGCAGTTCACCCCGGTTATGGTTTCCTTTCTGAGAATGAAGAGTTTGCTAAAGCACTCGAAGAAAACAGCATTGCTTTTATAGGCCCCAATCACAAAGCAATTGTGAGCATGGGAGATAAGATTGAGTCGAAAAAGATTGCTGAAGAAGCAAGTGTCAATGTCATCCCTGGTTATACGAAAGCAATAAAAGATGAAAAAGAAGCTGTCAAAATTGCAAAAGAAATTGGCTATCCAGTGATGCTTAAAGCAAGTGCTGGTGGTGGCGGTAAGGGAATGAGGGTCGTGAATAATGATGATGAATGCGTTGATGGCTTTCAAAGGGCAAAGAATGAGAGCAAGGCCAGCTTTGGAGACGACAGAATTTTTGCAGAAAAATTTATCACAGAACCGCATCACATAGAAATTCAAATTCTTGCAGATAAAAAAGGCAATGCTATCTTCTTAGGTGAGCGAGAATGCTCAATCCAAAGGAGACATCAGAAAGTAGTCGAAGAGGCGCCCTCCCCATTTATCAATGATCAAACAAGGCAAGAGATGGGTGCACAAGCTATAGCACTAGCAAAAGCAGTGGATTATGAGTCTGCCGGTACTGTTGAGTTTATTGTTGACAAAAATCAGAATTTTTATTTCCTAGAAATGAATACCAGATTACAAGTTGAGCACCCTGTTACTGAAATGGTAACAGGTATTGATTTGGTAGAACAAATGATCAAGGTAGCTTATGGAGAAGAGCTTGAAATTAAACAAAGTGATATAAAAACCAACGGATGGGCGATTGAATCAAGAGTATATGCTGAAGATCCATATCGAGAATTTATGCCCTCAATTGGAAGATTATCAAAATACTTAACCCCAGATCATTCAGAAAATGTCAGAGTTGATACAGGCATTCGGGAAGGAAGTGAAGTATCCATGTTTTATGATCCTATGATTGCAAAATTGATTACTCATGGCGAAAACAGAGACAAGGCAATTGAAAATATGATGAGTGCAATAGATCAGTACGTCATTGATGGCCTGTCTCATAATCTCAATTTCCTCAGCTCAATCATGCACAATGAAACCTTTCAATCTGGATACACAACAACAGATTTTATTGAGCAAGAATACTCTGATGGCTTCAAAGGCGAGGCGATCACTGAGAAAGAATTTGAAGTTTTTGCATCCATATTGGGCGCTTGTCATCTTTTAGATCAAATGAAGCTTAATTTTCTTTATGTGAATGAGAAAAAATTTATTGTGAGTTTTGAGGAGCAAAATATTGAAATCAACATAAAAAAAGATGGGGATAATTTTGTAACTCATGTCGACAACAATGAATACCATTTATCTCTCAATTCACAATCCAATGATCCAAGAATTACATGTTTGGTTAATGGGCAAAATATGGTAGTTCAAGTCAGAAAAGAGATGCCTAGATATCAGCTAGTTCACAAAGGGAAGATTGCAATGGCATTGATATCAGAGAAAAGGGTCGCAGAACTCAATGAGCTAATGCCGGAAAAGATTCCTCAAGACATGTCAAAATTTTTACTCTCGCCGATGCCAGGATTATTAATAAAAGTATGTGTAAAAGAAGGACAGGAAGTCAAAGCAGGAGAAGAGCTTGCTGTTGTAGAGGCTATGAAAATGGAGAACAGTCTTAGAGCATCAAAAGATCTAAAAATTAAATCGATATTGGGATCAGAAGGAGATAATCTATCAGT
>DMGO01000111.1:0-5292 GCA_003449795.1 Gammaproteobacteria bacterium
AGTCATGCATCACCTATTTCTTGGTTTTGATCCAGTCCCACTAGGCGTTGCACCATTCAAGCTAGAAACATCTGATTCAGTAACAGAATTATCAAAAAATCTAGACCTAGGCATCAATGAAAATGCATGTATCTATGTGCTTCCTTGTCTTGCAGGACATGTTGGTGCAGATGCTGCCGCAGTGATATTGGCAGAAAAACCATATGAAGAAGAGAAATATAGCTTGATAGTTGATGTTGGAACTAATGCTGAAATCATTGTTGGCAATAAAGATAAAGTACTTGCAGCATCCAGTCCAACTGGGCCTGCTTTTGAGGGTGCCCAGATTAACTCTGGACAAAGGGCTGCGCCTGGTGCGATCGAAAGAGTGAGAATTGATCCTGAAACACTGTCTGCAAAAATTAAAGTCATCGGCTCTGACCTTTGGTCCGATGAGTCTGGTTTTGAAGAAGATACAAAAAAAATTGGGGTCACAGGAATCTGCGGATCAGGAATCATTGAAGCAATTGCTGAAATGTTCCTTTCTGGAATCATTTCGTCTGAAGGCCTGATCCAAGAACAAACAGAAAGATCGACAGACTTGATTTTTAGAGACGGTAGAACGTTCTCATATATTTTATTTGATGGAAGTCAAAAGATAGTAATCACTCAGAATGATATTCGTGCCATCCAGCTCGCAAAAGCTGCACTTTATGCCGGTGCTAAATTATTAATGGACAAGATTGGGATCAATCAGGTCGATAAAATTAGATTTGCTGGTGCATTTGGTAGCCATATAGACGTTAAATATGCAATGCTTCTTGGACTGATACCCAACTGTAAAATTAGTGAAGTAACTTCTTCTGGAAATGCAGCAAGCACTGGAGCAAGGATCGCATTACTAGATTTACAAAGCCGAGAAGAGATAGAATCTGCTGTTAGAAAAATAGATAAAATTGAAACTGCAACTGAACCTCTTTTTCAAGACTATTTTGTAAAAGCAATGTCGATACCACATAAAAATGATAATTTCTCAGAATTAAAAAAGATTTTCAAAATACCGGGAAAAAATAATATCGAAATCCGATCAAAAAGGAAAAGACGAAAAACTTAATTAATCCATAGATTATCTTAAAGAAATATCTGATTTATGATAGATTCGTAGCCAAATTGGCACAACCATGAATAGTATTAAAGAATTATTAAAAAAACATAAAGAAGATTGGTCTCTTGATCAAGATTACTATCATGATTCAAGCATTTTCACCATAGAGAAAAATAACATCTTCTTTGATAGCTGGATCTTCATTGGTCATGAGTCACAAATACCAAATAAGGGAGACTACTTTATTTATAAAATCCTCAACGAGGAGATCATTATTGTTCGAGGAAAGGACCTAAAAGTAAGAGCATTTTTTAATGTTTGTCGACATAGAGGCTCAAGAATATCACTCGAAGAGAAGGGTAACGCTAAAAGATTCTCCTGTCCTTACCACGCATGGAGCTATAATCTTGAGGGAAAATTGCTCGCTGCGAAGAGTCTACCGCCTGATATCGAAAAACAGTCATTAGGATTACATAAATGCGGTCTAGAGGTTATAGCTGGAATGCTTTTTGTAAATCTTTCAGAAAATCCTCAGTCAGTTATGAACCTAAAGTCAGATTTAAAAGAGCCATTCTCTGTATTTGGTTTCGAAAATCTTAAAATTGCAGCGCATAAAAACTATCCAATAGAAGCTAATTGGAAATTGGCAGTTGAAAACTATCAAGAATGCTATCATTGTGCTCCGTCCCATCCAGAATATTCTTTGTCTCATTCTCTTAAAATTGAAGGCGAACCTGGATTTGATGAGGCACAAGAAAGAATGATGTCAAATCTTGAAGCCTGCGGCCTAAAGCTAATGGAAGTAAATAAAGATTTTAACAGAAAAGATCCAGGGCAAGAACAATATGCATACTCGAGATATGCACTTTTTGATGGTTATGTAACAGGAAGCAGGGATGGTAAACCAGTCGCTCCACTGATTGGTAAGATTAAAGATTATAATCAAGGGTGCTCTGATTTTAATCTAGGTCCAGTAAGCTTCTTCTTAGCATATTGTGATCATGTTGTTGGCTATGTCTTCACTCCTACTTCACATGAGCATTGTCAATGCGATATTTATTGGCTAGTTAATAAAGATGCTGAAGAGGGCGAAGACTATGATAGGGATAATCTTATGTGGCTATGGGATGTTACAACATACGCTGATGAGAAAATTATCGTTGACAATCAAAAAGGTGTGAATTCAATCAAATATCAGCCAGGGCCATACACCGATAAGGAAGGAAGCACAAAACGTTTCATAAAGTGGTACTTGAGTGAATTAAGTAAGGTTGCCTCTTAGAGCCTCTTCGAATGCCATAAAATATGATCTTCAATAAAAGTAGCTATAAAAAAGTAGCTATGATCATAGCCATCCTGCATGCGCAAAGATAATGCTACTCCTGATTCCTTGCAAGCTTCTTCGAACTCTTCCGGCTTTAATTGTTCTTTCAGAAATTCGTCTTCTTTTCCTTGGTCAATTAAAATCTCTGATTTCCATCCTCTAAGCTTAATCAGACTACAGGAATCGTATTCACGCCACAAAGATCGATCATCGCCCAAATATCTTGTAAATGCCTTCTCTCCCCAAGGAATCTTTGTTGGATTACAAATGGGTGAAAAAGCTGATACCGATTTGAAAATATTCTGGTTCTTTATCGCAATAGTCAATGCGCCATGTCCTCCCATTGAATGCCCAGATATTCCCAATCGATTTATATCAACTGGAAAATGTTCTTTGATGAGTTCAACTAATTCATGCACGACATAGCTATACATATTGAAATTTTTCTCCCAAGGGTCCTCAGTTGCATCTAAGTAGAAGCCTGCACCTTGTCCAAAATCATAATTTGGATCATCTGGTATGTCCTCACCCCTTGGACTCGTATCAGGTGATACAATTATCATATTCTGCTCAGAGGCAAATCTTTGAACACCTGATTTAACTCTAAAATTCTCCTCAGTACAGGTTAGGCCAGATAACCAAATTAAAGTTTTCTGCTTTTCTCCAGTTGGATTATCAGGCAGAAATATTGAAAAGGTCATTTTACATGATGTTGTATCTGAATGATGTGCCCATACCTCATGAGCTCCGCTAAAACTTCGATTTGATGAAACTTTCTCCATTCTTTACTCCACTCTTTTTCCGAAAATTGATAACAAAATAAATACGGTAAGTAGCCCAACTGGGATCATGATCAAAGGTGAAACACCATAACCAGTTGGCACTGTTCCTAAAAGCAATGCAATCGTACCTACACTCAAAGCATAAGGAAGTTGAGTTGCAACATGGTCAATATGATTACAACCGGATGCCATGGAAGACATGATAGTTGTGTCAGATATTGGCGAGCAATGATCACCCCAAACAGCTCCACAAATTACACATGCCACTGATGAATAAATAATATGAATATGTTCCATATCAGCAACGCCATTCAAAAACATGATCTGCCATGCCAGAGGGATAACAATTGGATAAAAAATACCCATTGTTCCCCAACTTGACCCAGTGGCAAAAGCAGTCGCTGCAGATAAGATGAAGATAACAGTTGGAATCAATGGGACTGGCAAGAATTCTCCCAATATCGAAACCAAATAGTTCGCTGTTTGCAAAATCTCTGTTGTCTGAGCCAAAGACCATGCCAAAATCAAAACAATGATCGCAAAGATCATAAACTTGACACCCTCATACCAAGCCTGCACAGTTTCTTCCAGTGACAAAATTCGTTGTAGTATTGTTAACGTAAAACCAGTCAATACACCCGCCAGTGATCCCCATAACAAAGCAGTATATGCGTCTGCAGAACCAATAATATCCTGAAGATTCTCACCTTCGCCAGTGCTATATAGTCCTGCAATTGTAGAAAGAATAAATATTAAAATTGGAATAAATGCATTAAAGGCTCTTGCTTTAGATGGATCTGCTGGTTCAAGCTGCTTTGTTTCATCATCATTTGTATAGCCCTTACTTTTTTGCTGAAGTGAAGGGTCTTTTCCTGAACGTGCAGCAATCTCATACTGATACATCATGCCGAAATCTTTACCTGTTCCTGCGATCAAGAAAACAAATAAAAGCATGAATAATGGATAAAAGCTAAAGAGTATGGAATTAAGATAGATTGAATAAGCAGATTGCTCAATATCACTGATTTGGCTGACTGAGATATCAATCATTCCAACCTGATATCCAACCCAAGTGGTAATTAATGCAACGCAAGCAATTGGTGCTGCTGTTGCATCCACAAGGAATGCCAGCTTGGCTCTAGAGATTTTGAGACTATCAGTGACCTTTCTCATGGTGTTACCAACAACAAGTGTGTTTGCGTAATCATCGAAGAAGATTGCCACTCCCAATGATGATGTTGCGAGCTGAGCACGATTTGATGAACTCACAAATCTGGACAAATTATTTACGATGCCCTGCATGCCACCATTTCTAGAAATGATTCCAACAAGACCTCCAATCATTAAACTAAAAATAATAATTGCAGCATGATCAGGATTAGCTAGAGCATCTTTAACATATATAGAGGTAATATTCAGCAGGCTCTCCAAAATAGAATCTGCCTGAAAGCCTGTAATTGCATAAGATCCAATCCAAATACCTAAAAAAAGAGCTGGAACCACACTCCTAAAAATCAAGGCCATAAGAATTGAGATCAGAGGTGGTAACAACGAAACCCATCCAGGAAGAACATTGATAGTCTCTTCAGAAACAACATTCCCATCCAATATTAATTCTGCTGAATCAGATGCAGCATCAGTGAATCTCAAAAAATCAAATTCAATACCTTCCGCTGAAGAACAGGCTGATGGCTCAATAAAATTCCCCTCCAGTTCAAGCCTGTAGTCACAGGATCGCTCCAGATCATGTCCAGATGCTGATATTGAAAATGTGACTCCAGTTAAAGCAACTGATGGAGTGTTTAAAGTTGGATTCGCATTGAGATTGCTAGAAGCAATTAAGGTAAAAACAAATAATACTATTGATTTTTTTATCACTGTTTATTTCTATCTTTGTAGAGATAGCCCTCCTTAATTACATACTGAATGTCTTCAAGACTTTTAATATCGGTCAAGGGATTATTACTCACCGCAATGATATCTGCAAAGAATCCTTCTTCTACCTGCCCTATTTCTTGACTCATTCCTAGAACCTCTGCAGCTCTGACTGTGGCTGCTTGAATTGCTTCAAGCTTGGTCATGCCATGTTTTGTCATATAGCT
>DMGO01000079.1:0-5215 GCA_003449795.1 Gammaproteobacteria bacterium
AATGAACATTCCAGTCATCATGCTCATCGTTGCCAGTTTGAGTCTAGGTACTGCACTTGAAATCACTGGTGGCTCAGATTTCATTGCAAATTGGTTTGTTTATTTTACTGCTTCCTTCCCAATGCCAGTTATTCTCAGTGTTTTGATGTTATTGATGGCGCTTTTGACCAATGTGGTTTCAAACAATGCTGCAGCAGTCTTGGGAACACCGGTTGCAATTAATATTGCCATCCAATTGGGGGCACCTATAGAGCCTTTTGTTCTCTCTGTTTTGTTCGGCGCAAACATGAGTTTTGTTACACCGATTGGATATAAAACCAATTTACTGATCATGGGTGCAGGCGGCTATACATTCAATGATTTTGTAAAATTGGGTTTGCCACTTGCCTTTATCATGTGGATTGTATTATCGATTACACTGCCGATGTTATATTTTTAAAATTGTCATCTTGACGATTGAACAATATAGAGACATACTTCTCAGAGTTATGAATACAAGGATTTCAAATAACAGTAACTGGTGGCGACTCTCCTAGGAGAGGGCGACCTGTCTCTATTTGAAATTAAGGTTTACCCATCTCCTATTTAGGTGATGGGTTTTTTTTTGAAATGAGCACATATTTTGACATTGAATTACAGCGTGAGACACCCGCATCGGTGTTCATGAAGTTGCGTGATCTTTCTCCAACTTTTTTGTTGGAGAGTATTGAAAGAGGAGTTGACCAATCAAGGTACTCATTTTTGGGTATAGGAGCAGCTCAATCCATTCAAGTGAGAGATGGAAATTTCATTTTAAATGGGGAAAAAGTAAGCAAGCCAAGCTCTCAGTCCGAAGTGATGGATTTGTTTAGAAAAACACTCAAAGAAACCCCTGACTTAAAACCTGCAATCGAAGACATACCATTTTCGGGGGGAATGGTCGGCTTCAGTTCATTTGATATGATTCGTCATTTCGAGAAATTGTCTGTACCCGAGGGAAAAAAAGGCATTTTAAGCCCCCCAGATTGTTCATATGTTTCTCCAACTTCACTTTTGGTCTTTGACCATGAAGACAATAAAATGGCACTTCTTCATTCTGGAAATGAGGAAGAAAGAATGAATTTAAGGTCTGAAATACTCACAATGCTCAACAAGGAGATCACCCAAACACATAAAAATAAGACATACTCCGAGCCAATTGGAAATATTAATGAAGAAAAATTTTATGATGCCGTTGAAACAGCAAAGCATCATATTTTTGAAGGAGATATTTTCCAGATCGTTTTATCCATTGCTTTCTCAGGAAGTTATGAGCTTGATCCTTTTGATGTTTATCGAGCAATGCGATTGATTAACCCATCTCCTTATATGTTTTATTGTGAATCAGATGGTCTCAAAATTGCAGGATCTTCTCCAGAGGCTCTGGTTAGATTGGGAGGCAATAAAGCATCACTCAGACCAATCGCAGGGACAAGACCAAGAGGCAAAGACTCAGAAGAAGACAATTTGCACAAAGAATCACTGCTCGCAGATGAGAAAGAGATCGCAGAACATATCATGTTGGTTGATCTTGCACGAAATGATCTTGGACGTGTCGCAAAACATGGTTCAATCGAGGTCGAACCATATCAATCGATTGAATACTATAGCCATGTGATGCATATAGTCAGTGGTGTTCAAGGCAATTTAGAAGATGACAAAGATGCCTTTGATTTATTTGCCGCAGCTTTTCCTGCAGGAACTTTGGTTGGCGCACCAAAAGTCAGAGCAATGCAATTGATTGATGAAATTGAGCCAGAACTCAGAGGTGTTTATGGAGGCACTGTAGGCTATTTTTCGAAGAATGGAGACATGGACCAGGCAATTGCAATTCGAACTATCGTTTTCACAGATGAGAAATATTGCTTTCAGTCGGGTGCAGGGATTGTAGCTGATAGCTTGCCTGAGAATGAATACAAAGAAGTCTTAGCAAAAAGCCAGATTCTCAGAACAGCATTAAAAATGGTGAAAGAGGGCGAGTTATGAGAAAAATTCTGATGATTGATAACTTTGATTCTTTTACTTACAACCTTGTTCAGGGGTTTAGATCCTTAGGTACTGAGGTTGTGGTCTTTAGGAATGATGCCATTACCATTGATCAAGCAAAAGCCCTAGCACCTGACTTCCTTGTTATATCCCCAGGACCAGGTAGACCGAAAGATGCTGGTATCTCAATGCAGATCATCAAAGCATTTGCATCCAATATACCGATCCTCGGTGTATGTTTGGGGCATCAGTGTATTGTCGAGGTTTTTGGCGGTAAAATCACATATGCAAAGCAGCTCATGCATGGCAAAACCTCCGCAATAGAGCACGATGAACAAACCATTTTTGAAAACATAAAAACGCCGATGATTGTCGGCAGGTATCACTCTTTGTCTGCAGATCAAAAAGAATTGCCAGGAGAGCTTGTGGTGAGCGCAAAGACCTCAAATGGTGAAATAATGGCAGTGAGACACAGCGTTTATAAAACTGAGGGAGTTCAATTTCATCCTGAAAGCATAATGACTTCAGCAGGAATGCATTTAATGGAAAATTTCTTGAATATAAAAAACCAGGAGACAAAACATGAATCATAATTTAGAAGATTTTTTGGCCATGCTTCTAGACGGTAAAAACTTATCAGAATATCAGTCTGAGGAATTAATGACTGCAATGACAGAGGGCGAAGTTGAGCCAGCATTGGCAGGAGCACTACTGGTGGCTTTACGGATGAAAGGAGAGTCAGCTGAGGAAGTCAGAGGTTTTGCCAATGGTATGCGTAAGGCTGCCAAAGAAGTTGAGTTAGAAAATTCTTCTGAATTGATCGATATTGTAGGAACAGGCGGTGATGGCTCACACAGTTTTAATATATCGACAGGCGCAGCCTTGCTCAGCGCTGCATGCGGTCTTAAAGTTGCAAAGCATGGCAATCGCTCTGTTTCCAGTAAATCAGGAAGTGCCGATTTGCTCGAATTTCTTGGTTATCGCTTTCCAACAGATGCCGATGGTGTCAAAGCACAAATGAGCATGAATGGCTTTAGTTTTTTATTTGCGCCAAATTTTCATCCAGCAATGAAACACATTGCTCCAATCAGAAAAGCTTTAAAGATTAGAACCGTTTTTAATATCCTTGGGCCACTCACAAACCCAGCCAGACCATCCTTTTATTTACTCGGAGCATTCAGTTCTGAAATGGCGTCACTGATGGCATCCAGCTTGAGTGGAATGGAAATGAATCGAGCGTTTGTTGTCCATGGATTAAATGGTTGGGACGAGCCAACACCTGCTTCTAAATTTGAATTATTCGATGTGAGCAAAGATTCAATTTCACATAAAATCATCGATCCGTCAGAGCTCGGGATGGATAAATGTAAAGAAGAGGATTTGAAAGGTGGAACGTCTGATGTCAATGCAGAGGCCTTATTAAAAGTATTTGAAGGCAAAGACAATGGGGCACATGAAGATGCATTGGTTTTGAATGCAGCTCTGTCTCTTCAAGTTGCAGGCCAAGCAACAGATCTCATTGAAGGCATTGAGATTGCAAGACAGATAATTGTGAGCGGAAAAGCAAAAGACTTTCTTTCCAGTTTGACAAATGATGATTAAACAAAAAGAGAATTTTCTTGAGCGGATGGCTCTTTTGAGCATGAAAAGACTCGAAGAGAATAAAGCCAAGCGATCAGAGGAAAGCCTTTTGAGGACTTGCGAAGGAATTGAGAGAATGCCTTTTGCACAATTTCAATCAGAGTTTGTTTTCATCACAGAGATTAAAAAATCTTCACCATCTCTAGGTGACATATCCAGGCCAGAATTTAATCTTTTCCAGCAAGCCGAAGTTTACTTTAATGGAGGTTCAAACGTGATTTCTGTTCTAACCGAGCCAACAAAGTTTTCTGGCTCATTAAATGATCTGGATGATATTTCAAAAACATTTCCTAAGGCGCTCACCATGAGAAAGGACTTTCTTATTGAGCCTTATCAGGTCACTGAAGCTTTTATGCATGGCGCAAGTGGTGTTCTTTTAATCACGGCGATGCTGAGCGATGCCATGCTTAGAATGATGGTTGATCGAGTAATAGAGCACCAAATGTTTGTGTTATTGGAGTCTTTTGATGAAGCAGACATGCAGCGATCAAAAGACATCATTTCAGAATACGGCTCCCAAAGTGCGAACATTCTTCTCGGTGTTAATTGTCGAGATCTAAGGACATTGGATGTCAACTTTTCAAGGTTTGAAGAGCTTTCTTGCCAGATACCCGATGATGTCATATGCATTGCTGAAAGCGGAATCACTGAAGCCTCAGAAATAGAATTCCTATCGCAGATTGGTTATTCAGGTGCATTGATAGGAACATCTTTGATGCAATCAGAAAACCCAGGACAGTTATTAAAGGAAATGATGATGGCAGCATCAAAAAAGAAATGAAAACTTTAATCAAAATATGCGGCATAAGAAGGGCTGATGATCTGGAGTGCGCAATAGAGCATGGGGCAGATTTCATTGGCTTTGTTTTCGTGAAGTCCTCACCGAGGTATATCGATGCCAAGTCTGTTGCAAGCTTGGTGTGCTCAATACCAGATAAAATAAAAACCGTTGCGGTTATGCAACATGCAACACAGAGCAGTCTCGATTCTATTCTAAAAGACTTTAGGCCCTCTTATATCCAAACAGATGCCGATGATTTTGCATCACTCAATCTGCCAACTGATATTAAAAAAATAAAGGTTTATCGTGAAGAACAGAATTTTGATTTCTCCATTGTTGATGATAAATCATTGGCCCTTTTAGAGGGGCCAGTCAGTGGTTCAGGTGAGTTAGTCAATAGAGATTTCTTGAGGGAAGCATGTGAGAAAAAAAGACTAATGGTAGCTGGCGGCCTTTCTCCTGATAATATTCAGAATATTTTAGAAGAAGTGAATCCATACGGCGTGGATGTAAGCAGTGGAGTTGAAAGTGAAAGAGGCAATAAAAGTAAGGAAAAAATTATTCAATTTAATAAAATTGTCCGTAAATTTGATGAGTCAAAAAAATGAGAAGTGAAGATCAAAACCTATTAAAAGCATTACTAGATGGAGAGTTCCCAGATGAATCAGGGAGATTTGGAGTTTTCGGAGGGCAGTATGCACCTGAAACTTTGATGCCCGCATTAAAAAAGCTAGAGAAGAATATCAAAATCTTCCTCAAAGATAAGACATTTCAAGAGGAGTTCGTGAA
>DMGO01000037.1:0-6541 GCA_003449795.1 Gammaproteobacteria bacterium
ATATGCGCTTTCATCATTTGTTCTCGCAGCCAATTGAAGTGACCAGACTGTTTCTGGATTCCATCCCTTTTTCTCTCCCTCGCTTCTCCAATGGAAATCTCCCGGGTTTGGAAGATCTGTTGAAGGTTTGCTTTTGTCATCTGGCCATCCGAGGCTATGTCTCCTTAAGTCTTCAAGCTGAATTGTATCGAGATCGACTCCTCCGACTTTGCTTACAGTGCCATCAAAACATTTATCAATCACTTCTTTAGAAAGGCCAATTGCCTCAAAAATCTGGGCTCCCTTGTAAGACTGAAGTGTTGAGATACCCATTTTGCCCATGACTTTTAAAATACCCTTTACCACAGCTTGCCTGTAAGCGTCGATTACCTCTTCATATTCATCCAATGGCACCCTATTTTCTGGTCCTCTCTTATAATGAGTATGTTTGATGACATTCTCAGCCTTTGCTTGCATTAGGATTTCATATGCCAAGTATGGATTGATTGCGTCAGCTCCATACCCAAATAAAAGACAGAAGTGATGAACCTCGCGAGCCTCTCCTGTCTCAACGACTATAGCTGCCTTTGATCTCTTGGCAGATTTCACAAGATGGTGGTGAACTGCGCCACAAGCCATCAAGGCGCTGATAGGTGTCCGGCTCTCATCCATCCCTCTATCACTTAACACTATAAACCCGATGCCATTATCTACAGACTCTTCTGCTGCACTACATATCTCATCGATTTTTTCATTTAACCCAACTTCTTTGGTGTAAGTGATATCAATAACCTTGCTTCTGTGATTCAAATAATTTAGATGCTTTAATGCATACATGGCAGTATTTGTGAGTATCGGGTTCTCAACAAGGATCCTGTTTGCATGTTTTTCACCAGGCTCTAAGAGGTTTCCTTCTGGTCCGATATAGCACTCGAGAGACATTACAATTTTTTCTCTAATTGAGTCTATCGATGGATTGGAAACTTGAGCAAATCGTTGCTTGAAATAGTCATATATAAGTCTGTGATTGTCACTGAGAGAAGCTAAAACAGTGTCATTACCCATTGAACCAAGCGGATCTCTCAAGTCATGCACCATTGGAAAAAGCATGAATTCCAATGTTTCAGAGGTATATCCGAATGCTCGCATACGCTTGAGAAGCTCTTCTTTTCCGTATAGCGGATCATTAGAAAGTTGTTTTATTTTTCTGAATCCAAACCTATTGCCATGAAGCCATTCTCTATAAGGGTTTTCTCGTACTAGAGGATCTTTGACATCAGAGTCGCTAAGCAGCTTGCCCTTATTAAAGTCGATTAGAAATATTTTTCCTGGCTGCAATCTTCCCTTTTTGATTACTTTTTCGTTAGGGATATCTAAAACCCCGACTTCGCTTGCCATGATTATCCTGTTATCTGACGTAACATAATAGCGACTGGGCCTGAGTCCATTTCTATCTAAAATAGCTCCTATTGCGTCGCCATTGGTAAATGAAATTGATGCAGGTCCATCCCATGGTTCCATGAGATTCGATTGAAATTCATAGTAAGCTTTTCTGTCTTTTGAGATCGTCTTCTTTTTCTGCCAAGCCTCTGGCACCATCATCAAAACTGACTCTTCCATTGAGCGTCCTGAAAGAGTTAAAAACTCAAGTACGTTATCAAAATTTCCTGAGTCGGAGCAATTAGGCTCAATAATAGGAAAAAGATCCTCAAGCCTATCTCCAAAAATGCCTGACTCCATATTGCCTTCTCTGGCCTTCATCCAATTGATATTGCCTTGAATAGTATTTATCTCGCCATTATGAGACATAAAGCGATTTGGCATCGCCCTGTCCCAGCTTGGAAACGTATTTGTAGAAAACCTAGAATGGACCATGGCCACATGAGAAGCATAATCGGGTTCAGTTAGGTCACTAAAAAAGTTTCCTACTTGATCACAAGTAAGCATTCCTTTGTAGACGATTGTCTTAGAAGACAAGCTACAAATATAAAACAGGTCTGCCTCATCAAGCCCTGAATTGACACGCAAATGGTTGCTGACTTTTTTCCTGGCGAGATACAGTCTTCTTTCAAAATCTTCCTGGTTGAAAAATGAGCTATTATCTTTCACAAAGACTTGTTCTATTTTAGGTATTGCTTTTAGAGCTGATGGGCCTATATCAGCTTTTTTTATATCAATCGGCAGATCTCTCCACCCAATAATTTCTAGCTCATTTTCACAACAAATTTCTTCAAAAGATTTTTTGCAGAACTCTCTTTCTTTACCTTCATTAGGTAGAAAAATATTGCCTACTGCATATCTGCCTTCTTCCAAATAAACCCCGAAGCATTCCTTAGAAATGCCTGCAAAAAAAGTGTATGGCATTCCAGTAAGTATTCCAGCTCCATCGCCACTGTTGGGCTCCGAACCTCTAGCGCCCCTATGATCCATATTGCATAGAATTGTCAAGGCATCTTTTATGTTTTGATGGCTGGGCTCTTTATTAATCTGAGCCACAAAGCCAAGGCCACAACTCTCCTTTTCAAATCGGGAGTCGTACAAGCCAATATTTGAGTCTTTTTTCAGCCTCATAACTAATTCTTTTTATTTTTTCTTAACCGTTAACGAACTTGGTTTGTCTGTCCGTCATCATTACCTTTTGGCCCGATGGGTCAAAATTTGCTCAAAATCACTGGGAAATTGAAAATGAATTTTAGCAAATTTGAATTGAAATTTCCTGTGCAACGTTATTATATGGATATTCCAGCCATATCTCCGTCGTTATCTTCGGCAGGCTAACTGCAATATAAAAGGGAAAAAAATGGAAGAGTTTAAATTAATCATAGAGGCAATTGGTGGTTTTCTTTGGAACAACTATACCCTCTATGTCGTTGTTGCCACTGGTATTGTTTTTACAATATGGAGTGGATTTTCACAATATTACGCTTTGACACATGGTTTTAAGGTAATCAAAGGTGATTATGATAAAGATGATGATCCGGGTGCAATCTCACACTTTCAAGCCCTGTCAACTGCACTCTCAGCTACGGTAGGCCTTGGTAACATTGGCGGTGTGGCCTTGGCTATATCGCTCGGTGGCCCAGGGGCGGTGTTTTGGATGTGGGTTGTAGGATTTTTAGGTATGGCTATTAAGTTAAGTGAAGTTTCGCTCTCGATGATACACAGAAATATGGATGAAGCAGACAATCCCAGTGGTGGGCCAATGTGGGTTGTTGAAAGAAATTTTTCTGGGAAAAAGGGATTTATGAAAATCATCGGAAAGCTTCTTGCTGGGACATTTTGTTTTGCTTTAATAATCAACACAATCACTGCAGGAAATATGTTTCAGGCTTGGAATGTTGCAAATCTAACTCAAGCTTATTTTGGTGTCCCAACTCTAGTTACAGGTGCCATATTGGCCTTGATTGTTGGGTCTGTAATCATAGGCGGTATAAAAAGAATTGGAGCAGTGACATCAAAACTTGTTCCAATAATGCTCATAATTTATGTCATTGCTTGCATATATGTTCTTGCAATTAATTTTACAGCGATTCCAGAAATGCTAAGGCTCATTGTGAGCGCAGCATTTTCTCCAATGGAGTCAAGCAATGCCTTCCTTGGTGGAACCGCTGGAGCAGCCTTTATATTTGGTATGCAGAGAGCACTTTTTTCAAATGAAGCAGGGCAAGGTTCATCTGCCATTGCTCATTCGGCTGCCAAAACAGATGAGCCAGTTAGAGAGGGTGTTGTAGCAGGCCTAGAGCCTTTTATTGATACCATTGTTGTCTGCACGATGAGTGCGCTGGTAATTTTGGTTACAGGCATTTGGAATCGACCTGCAGAAGTTCAGCTTTCTAATCTTTCAGTAAATCAATCTGGTCAAAATTGGTCCATTGATGGAACAATTGGTGATGCTCCCACGCTCAGTTCTGGCGACAAAGTTTTCATGATTTACTCTGGCTCAAAAAATGCTGAGTCTGGCAATGCTTTAAACAAAGTTTATGGGGCAGTGGTTACTGATGGCACACAAAAATCTATCAAATGGGACGAAATTACCTCTAATAAAGAGCCTGAAACAAATGGCGAAGTTTATCTTGATTATGTAGGCGCCAATTTGACCGCAGCAGCATTTGACAAGGTCTCAGATGGTCTAGGCAAATGGTTGGTGACACTTGCCTCTTGGCTTTTTGCCATATCTACTATGATTTCTTGGAGTTACTATGGTGAGAAGGGTGTTTCCTTTCTGCTTGGTGAAAAAGCAATACTCACATACAAGCTCGCATTTTGCATATTGGCTGTCTTGTCCACCACTGGCTTTGTTCAGACTGACAGAGAATTAAATCTGTTTGCCAACCTTGGCACAGGCCTTTGTATCATGGCAAACCTTCCCATACTCTGGCTTTTTGGATATCAAGCAATAAAAGACTATAAAGATTATATTTCTAAACTAAAAGCTGGTGAATTTGGGTAGGAATTAATATGACTAAAAAAGAAGAAATTAAGATAAAACCATTTTGGTACTCTGATATTTGGCTATGGCCTAAACTAATCACTATCATTACTACACTTGATAAAAATGGCACCGTAAATGCTGGTCCATATTCTCATATCATGCAGTATGACGTGATGACAAAAAACCCCAGGATGTTGATTGGATTCAGACAGGATTCACATACATTTGTAAATATTGAACAAACCGGAGAATTTGTTGTGAATTGCCCTAGTGCGAGTCACCTAGATGACATGATGGAAACTGCAAAATTTTATCCTGAAGGAATCAATGAGCTGGAGTTCACAAAGTTTACTCAGATTCCATCAAAGAAAGTTTCCCCTCCAAGCCTTGAGGAATGCCCCCAGATCGCAGAATGCACGGTTGATGAGATCATCAAGCTAGAAAAAAGCTCTGGTATTGTAATTGGAAAAATAGAGGCGATAGTCGTTGATAAAGAATTGGTCGACATGGGGAGAGAGGAGAGAATAAAGACAATGGATCTGCCAATTGGAATGGGTGATGAGGCCAGGCAAACTTATTATCACACCACTGCTGAAACATTGATTAAGCATGATCTTGGACAGCCAAAAACCGCAATGCAAGGCGCTGATGCAAAAACGTCTATGGAGTGGGATAATGACGCCACTGAAATGCTCATGGGCGTCCCGCCTCCTTTGAGAAAAATGGTCATCGAAAATACCGAAGAGTTTGCAATAGAAAAAAAAGAAAAGACTGTCACGGGTGAGGTATTCAGGGAGCTAGCTAAATCTGTTGGAATGGATCCGGATGTAATGGAGAGATTTAGAAGTGGTGGCTGAAACCATCAACATCAAAAACAAGGCCTTACTAAAGGATCAGTGTTATATCAACGGAGAATGGATGGGAGCAAACGATGGTTCTTCATCAGAGGTTACCAATCCTGCCAATTCTGAGAGACTTGGATCACTTCCTAATTGTGGAGCAGATGAGACCATTTTAGCCATCACTGCAGCAAATGAAGCACAAAAGATTTGGGCAAAAACAGATGCAAAAGAGCGTTCTTCTGTTCTTAAAAATCTACATCATTTAATGCTTGAGAACCAAATGGACTTGGCAACGATTATCACGCTTGAGGGTGGCAAACCCATATCTGAATCACTTGGTGAAATCGCCTATGCAGCCTCTTTTTTTGAATGGTTTTCAGAAGAAGCCAAAAGAGTTTATGGCGATTTAATACCAGGCCATCAATATGATCGAAGAACATTGGTGATCAAGCAACCAATCGGTGTTGTTGGGTGCATTACACCATGGAACTTCCCTTCAGCAATGTTGGCAAGAAAAATAGCGCCCGCTATTGCTGTTGGATGTAGTGTAGTAGCAAAGCCAGCACCTGAAACTCCTTTTTCTGCAACAGCAATGGCATATTTATCTGAGCTCGCAGGAGTTCCTAAAGGGATATTTAATGTGGTCACTGGTGATGCAGAAAAAATTGGCTCGGCTATGACATCACATAAAGATGTTAAAAAAATCACTTTCACTGGTTCCACTGCTGTCGGTAAGCACTTGCTCAAGGCATCGGCTGATTCTGTTAAGAAGGTTTCTCTAGAGCTGGGTGGGCATGCTCCCTTTATAGTCTTTGGAGATGCAAATCTTGAGGCTGCGGTAGAAGGCGCGGTGATCGCAAAATACAGAAACAGTGGTCAAACCTGTGTCTGTGCAAATAGGATTTATGTTCAATCAAGCATCTATGATGATTTTTCTCAGCGCTTTACTGAAAAAGCCTCTGAATTGGTGGTTGGTAACGGGCTTGATGAGTCCACCCAACAAGGTCCATTAATTAGCGAAAACGCAATTGAAAAAGTTTCTAAACATATAGAGGATGCCAAGAATTGTGGTGCAATTATAACAACTGGTGGAAATCCTCATTCTCTCGGAGGTCTATTTTTCGAGCCGACTGTTTTAACTGGAGTATCTGATGAAATGTTGATCTCGAAAGAGGAAACATTTGGTCCGGTTGCTCCAATCTTTAGTTTTGAGACTGAGCAAGAAGTAATAGAACGAGCAAATAATACTCCTTATGGTTTGGCCGCATACTTTTACACAACTGATCTA
>DMGO01000017.1:0-2747 GCA_003449795.1 Gammaproteobacteria bacterium
GTGGCGATGATGTTAAAACATTCATTCAATCTGATTGAAGAATCAGATGATATTGAGAATGCCGTTGAAGAGGTTCTCAGTGACGGAATTTTTACAGCTGATTTGTCATCTGAAGATCATGTTTCAACAGATGAGATGGGCAATGCCATTCTCTCAAAAATAGTTTAATTTCTTTTTAATTTCTTCTTGTATTCAATCTTTTTATCCCTATAATGTCACGCTGTACTAACACATTAGTACATTAGAACATAGGTATAAAGATGAAAATAGAAAGAGTTTTAACAAAAAAAGAAGAAAAGCTAGCTGAAGAGCGATTCTATGAAGCAATAATGTCATTGAATGACGTGGATGAGTATCGATCATTCTTCAATGATATTTTTACACCAGCTGAATTTGAATCCATTAAAGACAGATGGAGTGTTGCTGAACTTCTCGACAAGGGATACACATATAGAGAAATAAAGACAATGACTGGAGTAAGCCTGACAACTATCGGCAGAGTTGCAAGATTTCTGTTTGATGGAGCAAATGGCTACAAAGTGGCGCTAGAGAGAATAAAAACAAATGAAAGAAAGAATTAAAATTGCAGTTCAGAAATCTGGTAGGTTGACAGAACACAGCATTACCCTACTCCAGAAATGTGGGCTTATCATCAGTCATACAAAAGATCAGTTGATTGGATATGGTGAAAATATGCCATTTGATATCATGTTTGTCAGGGACGATGATATCCCTGGATTGATTCAGGAAAACCTTTGTGAAATTGGCATTGTTGGTGCAAATGTTGCAAGAGAGAAGCAGCTTTCGTATGAGTCGAGTCGATCATCCTCTAACTTTGACCTTGAGTCATCGCTTGATTTTGGACACTGTAAACTATCATTTGCATATCCTGAGTCATCAAGCATTCGATCTGTTAATGACCTTGATGGCAAAACAATTGCAACGAGCTACCCTTTTACAGTAAAAAACTACTTTACCGAGAATTCAATTGATGCAAATGTCACTGAATTCTCAGGTGCTGTAGAGTTGGCACCAAGTCTTGGTAAGGCAGACGCAATATGTGATCTCGTATCAACAGGTAATACCCTTAGAGCTCATAATCTAATGGCAGGAGAAACGATCTTAGAGAGCGTTGCAACGGTACTTAAGTCAAAATCAGAGCAGTCAGAATTTAAAAGCATGTGGATTGAAAAGATCATTGAAAGAATCAATGGTGTTCTCCAAGTGAATGAGAGTAAATACATCATGATGCATGCACCTAAAAATGCGATCAATGACATCACTAAGCTTCTTCCTGGAACAGAATCACCGACTGTCATTCCTTTAGATGGTGTCAATGATATAGTAGCAGTTCATGTTGTTTGTAAAGAAACGGTCTTCTGGGAGACATTGGAAGAGCTGAAGGAGGTAGGAGCATCATCTATCTTGGTAGTTCCAGTTGAAAAAATGTTGATGTAATGACTATGAAGCTTGAAATCATAAAATGGAATGACCTGACTGAAGATGAAAAGATAACATCCATTCAGAGGCCCACTCTTAAGAGTTTAAAGGGCCAAGACTCAACTATCACTCAGATCTTTAAAGATGTAAGAGCAGATGGCGACGAAGCTCTGAAAAAATTCACGAGCATTTATGACGGAGTCAAGATAGATGATTTCTTGATGAACGAGAAGGAGATTGAGTCTGCATTTAGTAGAGTACCAAGAGATCTCATTCAATCGATCGAAAACGCAATTGAAAACGTAAAAACGTTCCATGAAAAAAACTTTGAGAATGATTTAAATCCAGTAGAAGTAAAATCGGGTATAAATTGTCAAATAATAAAAAGACCCATCGAAAAGGTAGGCCTTTATATACCTGCAGGGAATAACCCACTGCCTTCCACTGCAATCATGCTTGGTGTTCCATCTTCGCTGGCTAGAAATAAGCAATCCGTGGTTGTTTCACCACCCAATGATTTAGGCGTTGTCAATGATGCAGTCACGGTTGCAGCAAAGTTAAGCGGAATTGGTAAGATTTTCAAAGTGGGTGGCGCCCAATCTATCGCAGCATTGGCATTAGGAACAGAATCGATTCCCCAGGTAGATAAAATATTCGGCCCAGGAAACAGCTGGGTAACGAGAGCTAAGCAGATGATTTCCTCGCTGAATCTTCCTGTTTCGATTGATATGCCAGCAGGTCCCACTGAGGTAATGATCATTTCAGACGGCAATACGAACCCAGAATTTATTGCTTATGATTTGCTCTCACAAGCAGAGCATGGAATTGACTCACAAGTTATATTAATCTCACAAAATGATTCATTTCTTGAAGATGTTGCAATCGAGATTGATATAGCAATGTCGAAAATCAGCACTCGTGAAATTGCAGAAATTTCAATGAAAAATTCAATGCTGATATTGACTGATAATATAGATGAAGCATTGAGTATCTCGAATGACTATGCACCTGAGCACTTAATTATAAACTGTAAGAATGCAGAAGAACTGCTTCCAGCAATATACTCAGCAGGTTCTATATTCCTCGGTGAATGGAGCCCCGAATCAGCAGGAGACTATTGTAGTGGGACGAACCATGTTTTACCTACAGCAGGCTTTGCCAGATCCTATAGCGGCTTGTCTGTAGATAGCTTTTGTAAAACAATATCTGTACAAAGCTTATCCAAAGAAGGATTGGAGTCAATTGGCGATGATATAATCAACCTAGCAATGGCTGAAGGACTTCAGGCACATGCAAAAGCCGTCGAA
>DMGO01000052.1:0-2788 GCA_003449795.1 Gammaproteobacteria bacterium
ACCTGAAGTAATCGAAGAGCGTCTTCCTGGTATTGCTGAAACAGCAAGGGTATTTGCTGACGTTGATGTAACAAAAGACCCCATTCCTGTGTTACCCACAGTTCATTACAATATGGGTGGTGTGCCGACAAATATGCATACAGAGGTCATTACCAAAAACTCGGATGGTGAGATGGAGATTGTCCCAGGATTGATGGCAGTTGGTGAAGCTGCATCTGTATCAGTGCATGGAGCAAATCGTTTAGGTTCTAACTCACTGCTTGATCTTGTGGTCTTTGGACGAGAGTCTGCCATTCAGTGCCAAAAAACCATTAAACCAATGGATATTCAAGGAAAGGTGAACCAAAATCAATTGGATAAGATCATCGACAAGTTTGACTCTATTCGATTCTCAAAAGGATCACTTCCAACCGCAGAAATAAGAGCAGAAATGCAAAGCATCATGCAAAAGCATGCGTCTGTTTTTAGGACAGAGGAGCTAATGCAAGAGGGAGTGGAAAAACTTTCCTCATGCATTGAGTCATTCAAAGATGTTTCTGTGAGCGATCGAGGTTTGATTTGGAATACAGATTTAATTGAAACACTCGAGCTAGAGAATCTTCTGGGTCAAGCCATCATCACAATGCAAAGTGGCCAGGTTAGAAAAGAAAGCAGAGGAGCACATGCAAGAGATGATTATCCCGATCGTGACGATGAGAACTGGCTGATTCATAGTATGGGTTGGATGGATGAGAACAATGATGTAACCATTGGATCTTCGCCTGTTCATTTAGATACTCAAACAGATGAGGTAGAATCAATACCTCTCAAGGCAAGAGTTTACTAGAGGATTAATCATGGCGGAATTTACACTACCCAAGAACTCAAAAATCGAAAAAGGAGATTATTTCAGTGCTGATGAATCGGCTGAGAATATCAGGACATTTCATGTATATCGTTATGATCCCTCTGATGATTCAAATCCTCGTGTGGATACTTATGAGATAGATATGGATAAATGTGGCCCGATGGTTTTGGATGGGCTCATTAAAATTAAAAGCGATTTTGATCCCTCATTAACCTTTAGGAGATCATGCAGAGAAGGCATTTGCGGCTCATGTTCTCACAATATCAATGGCGTCAATACACTGGCATGCATAAAGCCGATTAAAGATCTAAAAGGAGATATTCGCATTTTTCCTCTTCCTCACATGGATGTTGTAAAAGATTTAGTGGTCGACTTAACTAATTTTTATGAGGGTTATTCATCAGTTGAGCCTTGGCTCAAGTCAGATACTCCTGCTCCTGAAGGATCAGAGAGGCTTCAAAGCAAAGAAGATCAGAAGAAAATTGACCAACCCTCTGCTTGCATCCTTTGTGCATGCTGTTCAACCAGTTGCCCAAGCTATTGGTGGAATGGAGATAAATATCTTGGTCCTGCAGCATTGTTGGCTTCATATCGTTGGCTTCAGGATAGTCGTGATGATGCGAAAAAAGATCGTTTAAAAGATCTGAATGATTCGTCAAAGCTTTATCGTTGTCATACGATCATGAATTGTTCTTTGGCATGTCCGAAAGATTTGAATCCTGGTCAGGCAATTGCAGAGATCAAAAAGATGATTGCCACCGAAGATTTGAATGAATGATTCACAACACGATCTTTCAAGGATCAAATGGCGATGCAGAAGAGGTACCAAGGAGTTGGATTATCTTCTCTTGTCATATTTTGAGAATCATTATTTGAGAGCCAGCGAAGATGAACAAGATTCATTTAGGAAAATACTCTCAGAGCAAGACCCAACTATCATTGAATATTTTGCAAACCCTAAAGGAATAAGCGACACTTCAGTCTATCAAGTTATTAGGGTCATATTGGGCTCAACAGATTCATTCCAAATTAAATGAAAAAAATAAGAAATTTCTCGATTATTGCACACATCGATCACGGTAAATCAACGCTTGCTGATCGTTTAATTCAATTGTGTGGAGGCCTGGAAGCAAGAGAGATGACAGAACAGGTTCTTGATAGCATGGAGCTCGAACAAGAGAGAGGTATCACCATTAAGGCTCAATCCGTTTCATTGGAATACAAATCAGAAGACGGTGAAGATTATATTTTTAATCTCATTGATACCCCTGGACATGTCGATTTTTCATACGAAGTCTCAAGATCACTTGCAGCATGCGAAGGTGCCTTATTGGTTGTTGACGCTTCTCAAGGTGTTGAGGCACAAAGTGTTGCAAATTCTTATAGTGCGATAGAGGAAGGGTTGGAAATTATTCCAGTAGTGAATAAGATTGATCTCCCTGCAGCTGATCCAGACAAAGTTCTAAATGATGTCGATGAAATCATTGGAGTTGAAGTTGATGATCCAGCTTTGATCAGTGCCAAAACAGGAGAGGGCATTGAGTTCTTAATGGAAAAGATTGTCAAATCAATTCCATCACCAAAAATAGAAGATGAAAAACCATTGCAAGCGCTCATTATTGACTCATGGTTTGATCAATATGTGGGAGTCGTTTCTCTGATAAGAATATTCGAAGGAAAAATATCTGTTGGAGATAAGATTAAAGTCATGTCAACGGGGCAAGACTTCATAGTCAATGATATTGGAGTCTATACCCCAAAGAAAAAAGAAAGAAAAACATTAACCTCTGGAGAAGTTGGTTACTTGATTGCAGGCGTGAAAGATATTTATGGAGCTCCAGTTGGAGACACAGTAACTCATTTTAAGAACCCCACATCTGAATCATTGCCTGGTTTTAAGTCAATTCAACCAAGGGTTTTTGCTGGGCTTTACCCATCCGT
>DMGO01000142.1:0-17999 GCA_003449795.1 Gammaproteobacteria bacterium
TGGGATTTATAACATAATAAACTCAAAGCAACAATATAAAAAAGAGTAAAATTTTAAAGGGAAATGTCTGTTGAAATAAAAACATTAGAGCAGCAAGAAAAAATGAGAATTGCTGGAAAACTTGCCTCTGAAGTACTTGATATGATTGGTGAGCATGTAAAACCAGGTGTGAGTACTATGGAATTGGATGAAATTTGCAATGATTTCATTGTAAATACACAGAAAACAATCCCGGCGAATGTGGGTTATAGAGGTTTTCCTGCTACAACATGTACATCAATTAATCATGTTGTATGTCATGGAATACCCAGTGAGAAAAGACTAAAAAATGGCGATATTCTTAACATCGATGTCACTGTAATTAAGGACGGCTTTCATGGTGATACCAGCAGAATGTTCAGCGTGGGCAAAACTTCAAATCAAGCAAACAAACTGATTGAAACTACCTACGAATCCATGTGCCAAGGAATAAAAGCAGTGAAGCCAGGGAATAAGTTGGGCGACATTGGTTATGCAATCCAAAAACATGCTGAAGGAAACTACTTCAGTGTAGTAAAAGAATACTGCGGTCATGGTATAGGCGAGATATATCATGACGAACCTCAAATTCTCCATTATGGAATTCCAAATACTGGTATGGAACTCAAACAAGGAATGACATTTACAATCGAACCGATGATTAATTCTGGTGGCTCTGCTGTAAGGCTCTTATCTGATGGCTGGACAGTAGTAACAAAAGATCACTCTCTATCTGCACAATGGGAACATACCATACTTGTTACAAATGACGGTTATGAAGTGCTGACACTGGCGCCTGGTGAATTGATTTAATTGCCAATTAGATGATCAGTTCAGAATTTTTAGAGTCTAATATCGAGAAAAATTTCTCATCATATGAAAGCAGAAAGAAGGCAATTTCTGATTTAAAGGCATTTATTCAGAGATCTTAAGTTAGACCATACTCCATAAACCAGAAGCACTGACAGTGATACTATTACCCAAGCCGGCATGCTCAGACCAATAAAAGACCAATCAACATTTGCGCACTCACCAGACCCTGAGAAAACCATTTCAAAAACTTCTCTAAACGCAAAATTCTCAACCATAAAATCGAGTCCAGGGCCACACCCGGGTACCTTTTCTGGTGGAAGATTCTGTAACCATAGATGTCGCGAGGCAACAAGTATTCCAGAAAGAGAGGTAATCAATATCAATAAACCTATTAGAAGTCTCCAGAAGCGACCGTTAAAAGAAAAACAACCAAGCAAAAATGTCAACCCAAGCAAGATCGTAGAAATTCTTTGAAATATGCACATTGGACAAGGCTCCAGTCCGAGAAAATGTTCAGCATACAGGGCATAGCTCATCAAAAGTGTGCATGCACAAAAGCCAAGGAAGTTGTGCATTCTTATGGATAAGCTTTTAAAAGTTTCAATCAATTGGCTACCTCATCAAAAAGGTAATTTGGTCTGAGATTCATACAATCTATTGTATTACCTTTATTGAATTGTTCCACTGCATGATCAATCATCGTCCTTGAATTCAGATATTCCTCTCCAGTTTGATTGAGTAATGACTTTGAATCTATTTTTAAATCTGGGTATCTGATGATGCCGCTCCCTGCAATTAATACATCTTTTTCAGAAATTTCTATTTCATTAATATTTGCAACTCGATCATCAGACAATTTAATAAATTCATGGTTTTTTAAAGCGTAAGAACCGATGTATAAATTACCTCTTCCAGCATCCTCTATCAAAATTACATTCTCTTTATCATTTTTTTCCATCATCTCTCTGGCAATAATCTCGAGACTTGAGATAGCAATGATGGGAATATTTAAAACATAACTTATTGATTTAATTGCACTTATAGAAACCCTAAGACCTGAAAATCGACCAGGACCAATGCCAACAGCCAGAAAATCAAGTTCTTTAATAGAAGTGTTTGCAAGCTTTAGGACATCATCAATTCTTTTAAAGATTTCTTTGGCATGATCGGTTGATTCATCAACAGACCTATCAAAGTAATCCCTGCTATTTTTTACCCCAAGACAAAATCTCCGCGTCGAGGTATCTATGGCTATGCATTTAGTCATGGTTTAGTTAAAATACACCACTTAAATTTAGTTGATTTTTTTGAATAATAGCAAAAAGATTCTATCAAGTATTAACCAATAAATTTAAATAAACAGAAGATAACTATGTATACATCAAACAAAGAACTTCAGAGTTGGATTGAGGAAGTCTCAAAGATGACCAATCCAGAAAGCATCTACTGGTGCAATGGATCAAAAGAGGAATACGAAGAATTCATCGAACAAATGCTTGGGACAGGAGATTTGATGCAACTCAATGAGGAAACTTTTCCGAATTGCTACTTGCATAGATCAGATCCATCAGATGTAGCCAGAGTTGAACATTTAACGTTTATCTGTACAAAAGATTCAGCAGATGCAGGACCAAATAATAATTGGATGGACCCAAAAGAGGCTCATGCGAAGCTTGATGATTTATTTGAAAACTGTATGGAAGGCAGAACCATGTACGTCATTCCTTACTGCATGGGCCCAATTGGCTCAGAACTCTCAAGATGTGGGGTCGAGATAACTGACAGTCCATATGTTGTTGCAAATATGTATCTCATGACAAGGATGGGTGATGAGGCACTTTCAAGAATTGAAAAAGAGGGAGGCTTCGTCAAAGGGATACACTCTACAGGTGATCTTGATCCTGATAAAAGATTCATCATGCATTTCCCAGATGAAAAAGTTATTAGAAGCATCGGATCTGGCTATGGTGGGAACGCCCTACTCGGAAAGAAATGTCATGCATTGAGAATTGCGAGTTATCAAGCATTAGAAGAAAAATGGCTTGCTGAGCATATGCTGATTGTTGAAATTGAAAATCCACAAGGTGAAATCTTTAATATAGCAGCAGCGTTCCCATCAGCTTGTGGAAAAACAAATCTTGCCATGTTGATTCCACCGGATGAATACAAAGGATGGAAAGTGAGAACAATTGGTGATGATATTGCATGGCTTCATATGGATGATGCTGGTCAAATATGGGCCATTAATCCAGAAGCAGGTTATTTTGGTGTGGTTCCTGGGACTAACGAAGATGATAATGAAAATGCATATAAGGCTATTCAATCAAATGCAATCTTTACCAATGTGGGATTAACTGATAATAATGAGCCTTGGTGGGAAGGCAGAAAAGATGGCAACCCAGTCATAGACTGGAAAGGCGATAGAATCGAAAAAGGAGAAGATGCAGTTTTTGCTCATCCCAACTCTAGATTCACCGTCTCAGCAAAGAATAATCCTAAATACTCTGATCTTGCTGACTCTTCTAAAGGTGTTCCAATATCTGCCATCGTCTTCGGCGGCAGAAGAAGTGAATTGGCGCCATTGGTATACGAGTCAAAAGATTGGAATCATGGCGTTCTTGTTGGTGCAAGTGTGGGCTCTGAAACAACCGCTGCTGCAATAGGAGAAGTGGGCGTGATCAGAAGAGATCCAATGGCCATGAAGCCTTTTTGTGGGTATAACTTTGCTGATTACTGGACACATTGGCTAAGCTTTTCAGAACGCTCTGACAATCTTCCAAAAATTTTCCATGTCAATTGGTTTAGAAAAAATGAAAACGGATTCATTTGGCCTGGTTTCGGCGATAACTTAAGGGTACTTGAGTGGATTATTAAGCGTTGCAATAACGAAATTGATGCTCAGGAAACGCCTATTGGCTTCCTTCCAAGATCAGAAGACATCAATACTTCTGGATTGACGATTACAAAAGAAGCAATGGAAGAACTTGTGCTTGTTGAGAATCAAAAGTGGTTGGATGAAATGGCTGGAATCAGAGAGTATTTTGAAGAGTACGAAGAAAGACTTCCAGAAAAATTGCTCGAGGAACATGCCAAGGTCATTGATGCACTTAATGCTGAGTAATCCTATCCTCTACAAATGACCGCATAGATCTGACAAGATCTTCAGCACTGCTTTTCTTGGACTCTATACCACCTGATAAGTTTCTCCATTCCTTTGCACCCGGCATACCTTTGAATAATGAAGTCATATGTCTTGTAATGAAATGAACGCCTGTACCATGATTTGATTCTTTCAGAATGTAATCAAACATTTCATCAAAGAATTCAATCATCTCAATGGGTTTATCCTCATAGATGGAGCTGTTTATTTTTCTGAGAATCAGTGGATTATTACAAGCTTCTCTACCAATCATCACACCATCGACATATTTGAAATGCTCTTCAATTTCATTGATATCTTTAATCTCACCATTGATTTCAATTGTCAACTCGCTGTATTGCTCTTTAATTTTATAAACTCTTGGATAATTGATTGGCGGAATGGTTCTATTTTCCTTAGGGCTCAATCCGTTAAGAAGGGCCTTTCTCGCATGCAGAATATAGTGATCACAACCATAATTTGAGGTTATTTCAATGAACTCACATAGGAATTCATATGAGTCAAGATCATCTATGCCTAATCGTGTCTTAATGGTGACAGGAAGATCACAAGTATTCTTGATTGATTCCACCATCTGTCCCACAGTTTCTGGCTCATCCATTAACGCAGCACCGACTTTGCAGTTTTGAACTCTCTCACTGGGGCATCCTATGTTCAGATTTATTTCATTGTAATTACAATTTTTGATGATCTTAGATGCATCCGATGCAGCATTTGGATCGTTACCAGCTATTTGAATGGCAACTGCTTTTGAATCCTTGTTTTCTCTTTGCAAAAAATTCTCCTCAGATTGAATGATTGCATCCACATGGATCATCGGTGTGTATAAAGACACCTTGTCACAAAGCAAAGATGCCATGAACCTATAATGCCTATCAGTCATTCCCATCATTGGGGCTACAGATATACGTTTACCGATCATCAGCCAGCAACATCTCTCCATACAAAATAGCGTGTGGCTATAAAGAAACTAATGATTAACCAGATAAGCACACCCAGAAGATTTAAGTCAAAAGACAATAGACTCAAACCATCATTTGCAATACCTCTCAAGCTTGATGTGATCACACTCAAAGGTAGGAATTCAGCAATCGGCTGAATGATTTCTGGTAATGAACTGATTGGGAAGAAAACACCGGAGAGTATTAATTGAGGAAAAGTAAATGAAGTGACAAGTGGCCTTATCGCCTCTTGTGTTTTTGCGATACTGCCAAAGCAAAATCCAAAGCAGAGGAATACCAATGATCCCAACATGATCATTCCATAAAGTGATGCTAATCCACCAATAAGCTGGATATCGAGCACCAAGAGTGCAAACCAAAGTACAACTGATAACTGTATAAGGACAATGACCAATCTTGCTAAAACAATAGAAACAATAAAGTCCTTTGGCATGATTGGAGTCACAAAAAGCCTTTTGAGAATTCCCCTCCTTCTGTATTCAACCAAGTTGAATCCACTCCCAGCAATACTTAAATTCATTAACATGAAAGCCAATAGTCCAGGTATCAAAAAATCAATGTATCTTTGTGGTCTTGCCTTCATATCCACTATTTCAAGAGCAAACATTGCTTCATTGCCTCTTAACTCTCTCTCTATTGATAAAAGAGTTTTCTCAATAGAGTCCTTTATTCCATCAAGTTGTCTCACCTGTGATGCATCAAGAATTAGATTGAGCTTTCCAGACTGATTTTCATAATCAAATTGTTCGGGTATTTCAACAATGGCAATCAGCTCACCATCAATCAGTCTAACGCTCAAGTCAGACTCAGAGCCATCCACTATATCAAAGGTCTCGTCTTGCTCCAATAAAGAGCTGAAAGCGACAGATAATTGATTTTGAGCCCTATCTATAACACCTACTTTAATTGGATCTGGCTCACCACCAGTGAATATAAATACTCCTATAAATGCCATTGGAAAAAAAAGATTAAACAACATTGACTGAATATCCCTAAGAAACATCTTAAGAAAAACCATGGCTAAGTGGATCTGTGACTCTTTGAACATATCAGTCTCTTAAAGAGTGTCCTGTTAGATTAAGAAAGACATCTTCGATGTTTCCGGTTAATGGGATATCAGAAGGTTTGGGTGCGTATTTCTCAATCAATGCCTTAGGCGTATCCTCAGCAATCAATTTACCTTTGTCCATGATTGCAATTCTGTCACAAAGGTATTCAGCTTCTTCCATATTATGTGTTGTTAATACAATTGTCATACCAGAAGCATTGAGGTTCTTGACTAGGCTCCATAAGTTTCTTTTTGCTTGCGGATCAAGTCCTGTTGTTGGTTCATCTAAAAAGAGTATTTTAGGGTTATTTACCAATGCACATGCAATAGAGAACCTTTGTCTTTGTCCCCCTGAAAGATGTTGGGTTTTTGAATTTGCTTTATCGAGTAAATCAACTTGATCAAGTAGCTTAGAGTGATCAATATTTGTGGAGTAAAGCTTAGAAAAGAGGGTCAGCAACTCAGTGAGGTCTAACTTATCAAAGTATTCGTTACTCTGTAACTGAACACCGATCACTTTCTTAACTCGATACGGGTCTCTACTCACATCAAGATCATCGATAATGGCAGAGCCGCCATCAATTTCCTTTAACCCTTCAAGCATCTCCAGTGTTGTGGTTTTTCCTGCGCCATTTGGACCTAGAATGCCGTAAATCTCTTTCTGCATAATCTTAAAGGAGATTCCATCAACAGCATTAAACCTTTCCTTAGTACTACCAGGAAGAAGGTATGATTTCTCTAGGTTATTTACCTCAACTATTTTCAAAGTTTTTCTAAATCCTTATGGAGATTTTGATATTCAAATTTGAGTAATAAGCATTTTACAGTTTTTTTCTCCAAGAAAATCCTATAAATTGTTACCTATATATAAAAAATATTATCTGAATAGGAACTTTTTGTGATGAAAAAATTTATTTTAGTATCTGCATCAATAATACTTGTTTCATGTGATGGAGGTTTGTCATCACTTTTCCCCAAACTTTTAATGAGTTCAAGTAGCCTAAGCGCTAAGGTTGGTACTTCAGTAAATATTGAATGGATTGGTGAAAACATAAGCAACTGCAATGCTTCAGGTGCGTGGTCTGGAAACAAGAATCTATCTGGGTCTGAGAATATCATCATAGAAAAAGCTGGTTCAAATCAGTTCTCTATTTCGTGTCAAGATCTTTCAGGAAATGCCTTTCAAGAAAGTCTCACAATCATTGGTGAAGAGATCTTCTCAGGTAGGGTCATTGATGGTTATATCAGAGGTGCAACTGTATATATTGATCAGAATAATAATCTAGAACTTGATGATGAAGAAGAGTATACGACCACTGATAATGAAGGGCTTTTTGAATTGACATACAAGCAAGGAGTATTGATCACTGAAGGAGGAATAGATCTTATTACAGGTAACCATGTAGATGATTTGGCATTGACGCTACCACTCTATGAATACAATAATTTTTTCACTATCACTCCGCTAACCTCTTTACAGATACATCTAAATAGTCCATCAAATTTAAATCTGGCTTTGGGAATAGACAAGAATATTGATCTATCAGAGCTCGATCCAGAGGCTATGAAAAATGTGGATCAAGTTTATGCATATATTTATGAGAAAGGTAATCAAGTAGCAATACTTGCCATGGGAATGCATGCATTTATGTCAGAAGAAAATCCTGATCAAAAAATGACTCATGATGCTTTTTATGCAATTGCAAAAGTCCTAGAAAATGAACTCATTAATAATCAAGCTGTGGTCAATATAGAATCACCACAGTTTGTTGAAAATGTAATAGATTACTTCGCAGAAGATCAATTCAATAAAAACCCAAATATGAGCATAGATAAATTTGCTCTATCCAATATGAAGCAAGTGATATCTTCTTTTATACCAATGATTGAGCTTAAAAGTGATGATTATGCAACTTCAGCCATATTTGATTTTTCTACGAGCACATTTTTGTCAGATTTGAGAGATCTAAATCGCGGCATTAATACTGAAAATATATTAGATGCATATAGCAATCCAGAACTATATCTCTCGTCCAATAAGAATATTGGAATCAATGCACTCAATCCAAATAATGATCTTGATTTTACAAATCTACTATCTTTTACAGATGTAAGTGGCGAATCAATAATTGATGAGAGTTCATCAAGTGATTCAAAAGTCTTTGAGCCCTCTTACTCACTGAACTCCAATGATGAAACTCAACCAATTCAGTTAACCAACTTAAGAAATGAAGGTGATTTAATTTATTCAGATATCATGATTGATCCCTCTATATATGGTTATGAGAGCCTATCCTCTTTTGAAATAAGAGTTAAATCAGGACAAGGCCTTACCTTAAATGAAGATTCAATTATGATTGATCAATTGGGTTATAGCATGAGTAATTTAACGGCTAACAATCAGCTAAAATCTGTTTGGGTATCTCCGCTTACTAAGAACAGTCTAGAGCAAGGAAAAATAGGTGAACTAATATTTTCTGTTAATAACTTAAATGGAATTAAAAATGAGTTAATCCTGGAAACCAATCTTGTTGGTGGAACAAATGGAGATTTTGAATCAGAAGAAAGTGGATTAATAGAGAATAGATTCATCTTATCAACATCATATAGTTCAGTTAACTAGAAAAGAGAGTAAAGATTAACCACTCAATACCCTCTCTCCTGCTCGCCTTATTTTTTATTTTAAAATAACGTTAATCGATATCAATCTTCATTCGGGTGACCGAAATAAAAATGGTGACTCTTGATTACTTTATACATATAAATTATCAAAACTGTATTTATGCTTGTTAATAACAATATCGCTTCAATCATTTCTCTCCTCCTAAAAAAGCAAATTGGATAAATATCAAACCATTATGTATATTTTTATTAAGGGAGAGGTCTTTTTTGGAGAAAAATATATGAAAAAAATAATAACTATGTCATTTTTCTTAGTGTTTACTGTCTCATGTGGACAATCTGAAGCACCGAGTGGAAATAATTTGACGTTTGATGTTGTTGGAGTTGAGTTTTATAACGAATTCATACCCTGTGTTGGTGGTGAAGACTTTAACCAAGAAAATGTTGATAAGATGATGAAAGGCTGGAGATCTTTAAATATCTCTGATGATCTTCTAGGTGCATGGGGCTATGTTCCAGCTACTGAAGGTAGATTTGATAATGGCTGGTGGGAACTATCCTGGGAATCTAAAGAAGCTGCTGATGCTGCTTGGGCTGAATGGGTTCAGGATGAAGAAGCAATGGCATTTCTTGCTGCAAATGAATCAGTAATGGTTTGTGATGGCGAAGAAAGAGCGGCATGGGATATGACTTTTCATAGGGATGTATATTCATTTGGACCCACTGCAGAAGATGGATCATTCTATTCTGAGTTTTTTCCGTGTAAATACAATGATGGAAAATCATCTGATGATTTAATGGAATCAATTGCACTATATAACAAATGGTTGGATGGATTGGATGCATCTGGTTTCTATGCATATGGCATATACGCTGGTGATGGAACCAATGAATTAGCAGACTTCTGGTGGGGCAACTTTCATGAATCCTCAGAAAATGCAGCAAGTGGGGCTGCTGCCTGGCTGGAAACTGGTGGTACAGCAAGAGTATCACTCGAAGCTACAGCAACCTGTGGTGTACCTGATGGATACGACTCTGGAGTTATCTATGATCCATCTCAACCGCAATTTTCTAAATCATAATTTATAATAATTGGTCAAAAAAAAGCCTGCTTATTGCAGGCTTTTTTTATGGCGTCCCCTAGGGGATTCGAACCCCTGTTGCCGCCGTGAAAGGGCGGTGTCCTAGGCCTCTAGACGAAGGGGACCCAAGAATATCAACAAATTGAGATATTAGATGGCAAGTATATTTAAAAAAGCAACACTAATCCAATACTATAATCTCAACTTCTCCTAAACCTAAATTACGAATATCTTCTTCAATTTTTGACAGGTCACCAACAATGAACCATGTCCATGTTTCAGGATCTAAGTATTTCTGTGCAGCAGCATTAACTTGATCAATGGTTACAGCACTATACTTCTGTGGAACAGCATTTAGATAATCATCACCTCTATCAAATGAAACAATTCCAGACACTCCTGATAGTAAGCTACCAAAAGTTTCAAATTGCCCATTCAAGCCAAGAATGATTTGTTGCTTGATTGGATCTAGCTCTTCATTTGAAGCGGGTCTTGAAGATAGATAATCACTATATTCTCTTTGAATTTCCTTAATTGAATCAACGGTTCGATCTGTCTGGACAGGTGCATAAACAAGCATTGGTCTAGGTCCTTTTCGTGATGATAACCTAGCCCTTACACCATATGACCAACTTTTATCTTCCCTAAGATTCATATTGAGTCTTGAGGTGAAACTTCCACCGATAACTCTATTCATGAGGTCAATATCAACTTCATCATCAGTTCCATTGGCTGGTAATAACTGACCTGCAACAATGAGTGACTGGATGGCACCTGGCTTATCAAATAAATAAATTTTTCTCGCACTAGACTGATTAGAAACTTCATAGTTCAGAGATTCTGTCTTATTCGCCTCACTTTTCCATTTACCAAATTTAGATTCGAGTATAGGAAGCAGTTCTTCAAGATTGGTATCACCAATAACTACAATTGTAGAATTTTCTGCAGTGATCGTGGCTTCTTTATATCCAATCATCTCTTCTCTGGTCATCCATTGAATAGACTGCCTGGTTCCATCTCCACTTGAAGGTTTGCCATATGGATGATCCTCACCATACATTAATCCTGAAATGAGATTAGAAACAATTCCATTGGGTGTTGATAGTGACTGATCAATTGATGCCAACCATCGCAATTTCTTGCGATCAATTTCTGTCTGATCAAAGATTGGCTCATTGACAACTTCAATCATCAAATCAAGTGACTCTAAGAAATTAGACTTCAGCGCAGAAAGTGTCACGCTCGATGAATCCAATCCAGTGTTTGTATATAGGTCTGATCCTAACTCATCGAGTGCATCACTTAATTCTAGAGCATTATATCTCTTCGTACCTTCTGTCAACATTGACATAGTAAAGCTAGCTAGACCTGGTTTGTCATTTGCATCAGATGCATGACCTGACCCAAACAATAAACTTAAATTAATCATGGGAACATCATGTCTTTCAGCGAATACTATATCGATGCCATTGCTTAATTTTGCCCTTTGAATATCTGGCAGATTAAGTTTTGGAAATGCATCAGGAAAAGGCAGTCTTGAACGGTCAGCCAATGGAACCCTATCGTATGTCAGCTCTTGCTCAGGTTGAACAATAAGCACATAAGATCCGTCTGTCAGCCAGTCAGATGCAGTTTTCTGAATTTCTTGTTTAGATGTAGAGAGCATATCCGAATAGAAATTATTAAATCGACCTGGGTCACCTGTATAAACTTCAGAGTATGCAAGCAGATCTGATTTCCCTCCAAAACCTCCGATTCTCTGAAGGCCTTTAATGAAAGAAGCCCTGATAGACGTTTTTGTATTTTTAAGATTTTTAGAGTTTGGCCCTTTTTTTACGAATTTTTCTAATGTTTCATCAATAGCATTTTCTAATTCCTCTAATGAAACACCATTTGCTAAATCTGCTGCTATCCAAAATTGTCCCGCTAATTCTCTATCATAATAAAATGATGAGACACTGGTTGCGAGCTGACGCTTATAGACTAATTCTTGATAAAGTGCTGAGTTTTTTCCTCCAGTCAAGAGTGCAGCTATCAATTCAAAATGTGGATGTTCTTTTGAGCCAATCTCAGGAGTATTCCAAACCTTATAGATACGTGCATTTGGTACGCGATCATACATGATTTCTCTCTTTTCACCCGTACGCTTTGCGATCCACTTCTTTTTCTTTAGTGGGGATGGGCCTGGAGGTATATCGGCAAAATATTTATAAACCAATTCTTTTGCTTCTTGAAGATTTATATCTCCAGCGAGTGAAAGTACTGCATTGTTGGGACCATAGAATGTTTTAAACCAATCTTGAACATCGTCCATAGTTGCGGCATTCAGATCCTCCATTGATCCAATTGTGGTCCATGAGTAAGGGTGCCCTTCAGGAAAAGTTGACTTAGAGGCTTGAAGAAAGACTCTTCCATACGGTTGATTTTCTCCTTGTCTCTTTTCATTTTGTACTACCCCTCTTTGCTCATCGAGCTTTTCTTGGTCAACCACTCCGAGAAGATGTCCCATTCGATCTGACTCCATCCATAAGGCAAGATCCAAAGCAGTGGTAGGTACATTTTGGAAGTAGTTTGTTCTGTCGTTATTTGTTGTTCCATTCATATCAGTCGCACCGACTTTCTGAAAAGGAGCAAAATATTCATTGTTATAATTCTCAGTTCCATTGAACATCAAATGCTCAAACAGATGAGCAAAACCAGTCTTTCCTGGTAATTCATCTTTAGAGCCTACGTGATACCAAACATTGACTGCAACCACGGGGATCTTTCGATCCTCGTGAACAATAACCCTGAGTCCATTTGGCAAAGTGAACTTGTCATATTCTATTTCAGGCAATTGATCATTCGCAGTAATGGATAGAGAGAATAAAAGTGTGAGTGGAAAAATGAATATCTTTTTTATATTGTTCATAATATTGTGTGTACCTAACTCAAATTTTTTAAGGACAATAATTGTAGAATAATTCGCATGAAACAGCATCAAAAGAAATCGATTCTCACCTTAATTCTTATCTTAATATCACCTATATCAGTCCAAGCAGAAATTTCTGATTTATCTAAAAAAATTGATTCACTCTTTGGTGATCGTTCTGGAAAACCTGGATGCGCTGTCGGTGTAATTGAAGATGGAGAATATATTCATTCAAAAGGATATGGCCTTGCCAATCTCGAGCATGAAATACCAATTGGTATGGATACTATTTTTAGAATCGGTTCTGTAAGTAAACAATTCACCACAATGGCAATTGCAATTCTAGAAGAAAAGGGGCAACTGTCATTTGATGATGAAATGAAAACGTACATCCCTGGCTTGATCGATTATGAGGAAGAAGTCACCATTAATCATATGATTCATCACTTCAGTGGACTGGGAGACTATGAGTACATGGACTATCCAGGTCGTTTTAAAAATGCTGTTGGAGAGGAATTCAGATGGGGAAATGAAGACTATCTTAAGAATGATGAGTTTCATGAACTGATCAAAACCCTACCACTGATTAGAAAGCCAGAAAAAAAATTCCACTACAGTAATACAGGTTATGTCTTACTGGCACTTGTAGCGGAAAATGCCTCTGGAATGAGTCTCAGGCAATTGGCAGAACAAGAGATTTTTAATCCGCTTGGCATGAATGACTCTTTTTTTAATGATGATGTGAATTTACCCTTTAAAAATCGAGCTGATGCTTACACACCAATAAGCAAAGGATCTAATGAATATAAAATCAATGTAACCAACCTCAGTTGGGTTGGAGATGGCGGTGTTTACACTTCACTCAATGACTTTATTAAATGGGATCAGAACTTCTATGAGAATAAACTCGGTAATGGTAATGAATCATTAATCCAGACAATGGAAATGACGTTTGAGGAAACAAAAGCGAGTAAAAGAAGCCAAAAGATGGATAAAGAAAAGGAAAATGAGAATACTTATGCCTTTGCTCAAAATCTTGCCTACTATAACGGCTTCAAACGTTGGTCTCACTCAGGGTCTTGGGTAGGATGGCTTGCTCATTATGCTAGATTTCCAGATCTTGGTTTCTCAACAGTTGTTTTCTGTAATACCAATGAAATCGATGCGACTATAATTGCCGATGAGGTGGTTGATATATATTTTAAAACTAAGGAGAGATAGTTCTTTTAAAAGGCATTCTTGCCTGTGAGTGATCTTCCGACTGCTAACTGATGAATTGTTTCAGTTCCTTCGTAAGTCACTACACTCTCTAGATTTAGCATATGCCTTATCGGAACATACTCAGCGCTTATACCTGATCCACCAAGCATATCTCTACAGTCTCTCGCAACATCAAGCGCCATTCGAACGTTATTCCATTTTGCTAGTGAGACTTGTGTGGGATTCATTTGATCCATGTCTTTTAATTGCCCCAATCTGTATGAGAGAAGACTTGAGGTGACTATTCTTCTTTGCATATCGGCTAGTCTAATCTGAATTGCTTGGTTTTCATCCAATGCTCGATCAAATAATATTCTAGATTGGGTATAGTCTAGAAGTTGCTCTAAACAAGACTCTGCAGCTCCTATTACACCCCATGATATTCCATATCTTGCTTGAGTGAGGCAGCTTAAAGGGCCCTTTAATCCTGTGACACCAGGTAAAACATTTGTGCCTGGAATCCTCATATTATCGAAAAATAACTCTGAAGTTACCGATGCCCTTAGTGAAAACTTATTATCAATCTTATTTGCAGTAAAACCATCTGTATTAGTCTCAACAATAAATCCTCTAACACCATCATCCGTATGCGCCCAAATGATAGCTACATCTGCAATTGAACCATTTGTGATCCACATCTTAGATCCATTTATAATCCAATCATCACCATCTTTCTTTGCATGAGTATTCATATTCGCAGGATCTGAACCACCTTGAGACTCAGTGAGTCCAAAACATCCTATCGCCTCAGCTGAAGCCAGCTTTGGAAGCCATTCTTGTTTTTGCTCCTCACTACCAAAGGCATAAATTGGATACATCACTAAGCTGCTTTGTACTGACACAAAGCTTCTCATTCCACTATCGCCTTTTTCCATCTCTTTACAAATGAGGCCATAAATGATTGCATTCATACCTGGGCAACCATATCCATCGATTGAGCTACCAAGAACACCTAATTCTGCGAGTGGTTTTATGAGGTCAGACGGAAATTCATGATTTTCAAAGCACTCCTGAATCACAGGGTCAACCATATCTTTAACGAACCTAGAGACAGAATCCTGTACTGCTTTTTCCTCATCAGTGAGAAGTGAGTTAATATCGAATAAATCAAGATTCATGAGGGTTCCTTATTAAATTATGGCGTGCTTGCCCTGAATAATCTCTTTGTACATCCTCCAATCACCTCTCAAACTATATAGCGGGAAATAAAAGGTTGCTGGTTTGTTTTTTTCAATGAAAAAGTGTCCAATCCATGCCCATGAATAGCCAGATAAGAAGCCGAAGAGAATATACTTTGGTTCAAGTGTTAAGAGAAATGTTATGAAGAATATTAAAGAAAATGAAGTACCAATAAAATGAAGTAACTTGTTGTACTTATTCTCATGCTCATCGATATAATATGGATAAAATTCTTCAAAGTTTTTGAATTCTTTTTTCATAATTAATTATTCTATCAAATCATCAAGAAATAATGGTTTCTCTTAAATCTAATAATAATTCTTCCGTGGTTTCCCAATTAATACAAGCATCAGTGAGTGAAACGCCATACTTCAGTTCATTTAGGTCTTCTGTAATCTTCTGATTTCCTTCATTGATATTACTCTCAATCATTAAACCCATGATTGATTTGTTTCCTTTCTTAATTTGATTCGCTATGCTTTTTGCAACCTTGGGCTGCAAAGCATAATCCTTATTCGTATTGCCATGACTACAATCAACCATAATCTTATTTGGCAACTTTTCATCATTAAGTCTTTTCTCGCATGCTCTTATATTTCCACTATCATAGTTTGGTTTTGCTCCGCCTCTAAGAACCACATGCGAATACTTATTGCCCTTAGTCTGATAAACGGTAATTCTTCCTCCATCATCTAGCCCTAAAAAATGGTGAGATTGCCTTGATGAATGAATTGCATTTATTGCAATTGAGAGAGATCCATCTGTGCCATTTTTAAATCCAACTGGTGTAGATAGTCCGCTTGCCATTTCTCTATGAGTTTGAGACTCTGTTGTTCGAGCCCCAATTGCAGTCCAGCTTGTTAAATCACCCAGATATTGTGGCATTATCGGGTCAAGTGCCTCTGTAGCAATACCAAGACCCATTTCATTAAGATCAATTAACAATGATCGAGCTATGTGAATGCCTTTATCAATTTGAAAAGTATCATCTATATCGGGATCATTAATTAAGCCTTTCCAACCCGTTGTTGTTCTTGGTTTCTCAAAATAGACTCTCATCAGGATGAGTAGAGTATCCTCAATACTCTTGGATAAATTTTTGAGTCTTGATGCGTAGTCTTTTGCAAGATCAGTATCATGAATCGAACAAGGCCCAACAACCACAACTAATCTAGAATCTTTGCCGTCCAAAATACTCATTAATTCATTACGCTTAGACAGAACATTCTTGCTCGCCTTTCTAGTCAAAGGCAAGGTGGCTTTGAGTGCTTTAGGAGAAGGTAACTTCTCTTTAGCAACAACATTTATATTGTGTATTTTACTTTTCATTATCTTTCGTCAACCAAGCAGGCTGAATAGTTTAATCAAAGAAAATTAAGAAATATATCTAATTTAGGATTAGTTCGTGTGTTTTCTTATTATTTGTTGACTGCACATGTATCCTGGAGTCCCAGCAATAGAGCCGCATGGATAAGCTGCAGCGCCACAATAATAAATGCTGTCATGATCAAGAAACCCGTAAAAACTTTTACTTGGATCAGATGAAAAAGTACGATCAAAATACATCTGTTTATCAGTCAGCATTGTCTGGTCAATATTTCCAGAAGGAAAATAAAACATTTCTTTCAAATCCTTTGGCGTTGACAACTTACTCCAGAAGCAATCCTCAGGATTATTAATATATTTAAATAGCTCTTGCTTGACCTCATCCTCTACAAAGCTTAATTCCTCACCATTTGAGGAAAGCGAGAGGTTTTTAAAGAAAACTGCAATTCGATCATATTCTATCGATGGATCAATCCTTCGATCTGCAGCCCCTTCACAATATATTTGCATAAAACCAGGAACATATTGAGTTTGATCATTTAATATTCCTTGGGCGGCTGATTCAAAGGCATCAATTGTATCTACTGAAAAAATAAATCGAAAAGCAGAATCTGAATCTGGATGCTCTACTCCATTCTTCCACTGAATGGGTTTGGAAAAAAATAAATTTATTTTTCCGCTGCTCCCGATCAACTTATTCTCTGTAAAGAATTGATCTTGACTTATATCAGCAATAATTGAATGAGCAGTCATAGGATCGGTGGCTAAAATTAGATCATCATAATGAATCCACTCTTCTTTACCCTTGTTTTCCACCATTACTTTTTTCTCATCTAAGTCTTTGTCCACAAGACTTGATGAAAGCCTTATATCAACGCCCAATTCAGAATTTATCTCTGATAATGTTTGTGTAAGATTCCATATCCCTTGGAAAACAAAACCATAATATCCTTTAAATACTGAGCCAGAGTCCATAATTGGAATCGTAAATGCTGAGTATTTTTCTGATAAAGAAACCGGTCCGCTCTCTGTTACAGTCATTGCCATATAAATCTTTGAATAATCGCTCTCAAAATAATGATCCATTAGAGATCTGGCATCACCCTTGATCCATAAATCAACCAAATCTTTCCCAAGTACGGAATTTGCTTCATCAATGGAGGGCGTTTTGCCTGCCCGATAACCAGATTGAATAAAATCTATAATTTTTGATTCATCCGCTCTAAAAGCTTTTGCATCTCCTGTTTCACCCCATTTATTCCTCAACTCAAGATCCAAATCATGTGGATCACGATGTATATATGTGGGGCCTTTTAGATTTGGAAAAAACGCAAGTTTTGGTGACTCCGGCACAAATGTTTGTAGCCTAGCGGATAGCCCAGTCTCCTCAAATACAAAGTTTTGCATTAAACCAAGCACCGATGCACCAGACGGATACTGATAATGCAAATTATCATGAGTAAATGATTCCATGGCACAAGCACCGCCTGGTAATGGTTTTTTTTCAATTAGTGTGACTCTATGTCCAGATCTTTTTAGATAATTGGCAGCAACCAAGCCATTGATCCCAGCTCCAATAATGACAATATTCTTAGGCATGAAAAATAATCAGTGTTAT
>DMGO01000142.1:18408-21416 GCA_003449795.1 Gammaproteobacteria bacterium
AATTGGAATTTATAACCAATCATAAAAAGACCAATCTGAAATAAACTGATGCTGATGTACTTCATGTAAGATTTTATTTCTCCATCAACGTTGAAAGCATTCCCTAATACAACAAAAGCAATAAATACAAGTATGAAGTAAGGAAATTCATATTCCTTATTTTCACTTTTACTATAGATTGAGGCGCCAATCAGGAGTGGCACTATCCACAATGTCCTACCTAGTTTTGTAATACTGGCATAAGTTACTGACTCATCAGAGTATAAACTTGCCGTGCCAACCACTGATGCAGTGTCATGAATGGTAAGAGCAGAAAAAACTCCAAATTCAGCATCTGTCATTTCATAAAATTCCCCAATATAAGGAAATAAGATTATTGCAATTGCATTCAACAAAAAAACCAGACTAATAGAAGCAACCAAGTCTTCGCTTTTCGCTTTAATTATTGGCGCAAGTGAGGCAATTGCCGTCCCACCACATATTGCTGTTCCTGATACCAATAAAAGAGTCAAATTCTTAGGTAGCTTGATTGCTCTTCCAATCAAAATACCGATTGTCATGATTGCAATGACATAGATAGAAACAAGAGGGATATAGTCGATGCTAATTGTTCCAAGCGATTTAAGACTAATCGTCCCACCTAGGCAAATAATACCAGCCTTTAAGAACAATGAACCATTGACACTTATAGGACTGAGAGAGAGTTTATTATTCAGATACGATAACAAGATTCCTAGAAAAAGACTCAGTGCAGCTTGCTGAAGAAATAAAGCCGAGACAAGTAAAACTATAAAAAACGCAATTGCCATGATTAGAAAGGTTCAATATTAGGTCTTAAATCAACTTCATGTGTCCAAGCGCTTTTATCTTGTTGGTGAACACTCCAGTAAGTTTGAGCAATGGCATCTAGATTCAACATCCCCTGTTCCCCAATTTTCTCTGCGTATTCTGGGAAACCTTTAACAACTTTATCTCCATTGATCACGCCATCAATTATGAAATGAGCTATATGGATGCCTTTTGGTCCGTATTCTTTGGCAATTGACTGGCACATCAAACGCAATGCGCCTTTGCCCGCAGCAAATGATGAAAACATCGCCTTTCCTCGGATAGAGCCTGATGCGCCTGTATAAAAAATGGATTGATTCGTTGCAATCTCTTTTTGATCTAACATCAGTCTTAAAATTGCTTGGGATGATAAAAATGCTCCGTAACAGAGTATCTTCCACATTCCTTCAAAGATCTCTGGCTTAAGATCGAGAAAAGATTCCATCCGATTATTCCCAGCATTATATACAGCAATCTCAAGAATAGATTCATCATGACTGATGGTTTTAATCATTTCATCGATGTCATTCTTATTTGTAAGATTCGCAACAATGGGTATTGCTTCAAAACCCTCTTGTGTGATCTCAGCGCAAACATTATCTAGTTTTTGTTTGCTTCTACCACATACATAAACGAATAAACCTTCACTCGCAAATTTCCTACAAAGAGCAGCTCCAAGTCCCTGACTTGGGCCAACACCCATTACTAATGCTGAAGCCTTTGGCATACTCTTCTATTGACCCATTTTGCAAAAAACCAACTTATTTCCATCTAAGTCTCTAACGTAACCACCATAAAATGTTTCAACCTTCTGCTCGGGAGAACCATCGTCTTTTCCACCAGCCTCAATGGCTCTTTTAAAAATTTCATCTACATCAGAAGGTGAACTGAATCTGATACCCATCATTGACCCATTGCCGACTGTGGCTGGTTCACCGTCAAAAGGTGTGAATACAGCAAAGTATGTATCGGTGTCTGTAAAGTAATAAAAATAGGACCTATCATTCCCCTTAAAGCTCTTATGCTCAACGAGTTCAAAAACATGGTCATAGAATTTCTTGGCAGCCTCTAAATCATTTGTGCCAACTGAAATGTAACCGCCAACATTTGCTTGCATAACTTTCTCCTTAAAATTTTTTGAATGCCATATAAGTTACAGCAGAAAGACCTGCTGTACTGAATATCATACACATAACCATGATCTGATATCTAGCTGCCATGAGTGGTTCAATGCCCGATAATATCTGGCCTGTCATCATTCCTGGTAGTGAGACCAATCCAACCGCAAATAAAGCATTGATTTGAGGTATTAAGGCTGTCTCTAATGCTATTTTTCTAGATTCCATATAATTTTCACCACGATCCTTTTCAATAAAAAACCTTTCGCCTGCAAGACTGACTGTATTCATGCTATTTGCAAATATCATTCCGGCAATTGGCACCACAAAACTCGGCTCAAACCATCTTGGTAAATCCACTATGAATTGACTGATCAGAAAAAGGACTGCCAACCCACTCAATGCAAGTGATAGAAAAATAACAATAAAAGGATATACTCCTTTTTCCTTCAATGGCCTCATTGCAATCCAGGCTGACATGAAAATCATAAAGAAGACAACAAAAGCAATGATGATTGGTTGGTCTGTTTCAAATATAAATGTGAGAACATACCCAATAAGAAGCAATTGGATCAACATTCTAATATTAGCGTATATTGAATTTGAGATGCTCAGACCCCATAAACGCATAACAGCAATCAATATAATCACTGGGAGAAAGCCCAACATTAGGTTTCCAAGTGGAATTAAGTTAATTTGCTCCATTAACTTCTTTTGGCTTAACCTTATCTATCATTTTGATCAGTAACCTTACTAAAAGGGTTTAACTTGGATCAAAACTCAAATTCACATCACCCAATCTATACACTGCAATATTTGGTGTATCCGTGGGACTAAAGGTGGTCTCTTCTAAAGGTTCATTGGTGTCTTTGTCTAAGAACGTTATGGGGTTTTCAATACTGATCAGCTCCACATTGTGTTGCAGTACTTTTAAGGCATCTTGAATGGTGATGCTGTCATCGGTATTGATATCAGCGGCTTTTATTTGCAGTGCATCAAGGGTTCTGAGTTCAACGATGTGTTGAAGGATATAGAGTGCATCTTGCACACTGATTGGATCAG
>DMGO01000142.1:21807-21971 GCA_003449795.1 Gammaproteobacteria bacterium
GCATCACTGGTGAGTGTGGTGACAGTGCTGTCGGATTCAGTGAGCGTGAGTGTGAGTCCAGCAATCGGTTTGGTGCTGTTATCACCGTAAGTGAAGGTCAAAGTGGGTGGCGCATTCAATGGATATGGATCGTCTCCATCCAGGACTCCATCGCCATCGTCATC
>DMGO01000080.1:0-4462 GCA_003449795.1 Gammaproteobacteria bacterium
AAATATGCCAATCAGTTTTGGCTTCAGGAACGCAAACCAATTCTGGTTTGCAAAGCATAAAAAAGCATTTTGGCTTCCAACACCTGAGGATAAGGGCGCAAAACATGATGCTGTGATGTATATTGCAAATAGACTTGATGAAGAGGTTACCTTTACGGAAAATGCTTGCAAACAGTTAACTGGGATACCCAAAGTCTTCGTAAAAACTGCTTTAAAAGGCATTATTAAGGAAGCAAAAAGTCAGGGTATCACAACAATTGATAAAGCATTTATTGAGGAAGTAAATAGTAAAAGGCAATAACTTATGTCACACCGAACAGATGCCCTACCAAAGCTGACAGGTATCAAAAATTTCATAAGAGAAATGCGATATCACGAATTCTCAAGACAAAGCGTCGGAATCATTCTTGTCAGTATTTTTTGTTACTTTAGCCCGCTAGAGCCAATTTTTCCTTTTCAGATAGAGTCAGGATACGTGATTGCAATCATTGGGCTGATGATAAGATTCATCGCATCAGGATATGTTCTAAAAAATAAAGAGCTATCAACGACTGGGCCTTACTCATATGTAAGACATCCACTTTATACTGGCAACCTGATCCTTTTGATAGGTTTGGCAATCATTAATGGTTTATGGTGGTCTTTCTTTGTCGGATTCCTTTTTGCGATATTTTACTATCCAACAGCAATTGAGTATGAAGACAGAAAATTAAAGCAATTATTTCCCGATGATTGGCCTCAATGGTCCAGTAAGACGCCTGCACTGTGGCCAAAGATTAGCTATCAAGTCTCAAATAGAGGTCTTTCCTTTAATGAATGGTCTTTTTCAAAAAGTTTGAAATCAAATTATGAACCAGTCATCTTCATTTATGTCCTAGCTTGGCTTATTCTTCTCTCGCAAAGATAGATTAGAAAGTGGAGACCCAAGAACTACTCAGAAAAATTTCAAATGAGCTTGAGTCTTCAGCATCCATTGCTGATTTTTCAGGCAATCAAGGCAGGCTATTCACCATCGATATTGAAGAAAAAACCTATTTGATTAAATCGGCAAATATTGATAATTGGTGGTCCAAATCAATCAACAAATGGAGCATCAAGCGTGAATATAGAGTCTATAAGAAGCTTGAAGGTCTAAATGGCATTCCAAAGTGCTATGGTCTGACCGATGAAGGTTGTTTGGTGCTTGAGTATATTGATGGAGGTTCATACAGGGATAAGCAATTTGAATTAGATGGAAATGATCATTTCTTCGATACACTTCTAGAACTCATTACATCAATGCACAATCTAGGCGTTGCCCATGGAGACCTTAAGAGAAAAGACAACTTGATCGTTGATCAAAACCTAAAGCCTTATCTCATTGATTTTGGGACTGCCGTCATTAATTATGATGAAAGCAGTTCACTCAAAAAAATTGTTTTTAACTTTTTAAGAAAAACAGATTTAAATGCATGGATTAAGCATAAATACAGAAGGTCATATGAAAATATTTCAAACGAAGATTTGGCTTATTACTCACCTACTTCTCTAGAGAAGTTTTACAGAAAATTCATCAAGAGGATATAAAACATGTTAGAACCCCCATTGCTTTACTATTGGATAATACCCTTGATTATATGGTCAGCAGTCTGGAAATTGATCGCTCTATGGAAAGCTGCTAGAAATCGGCAATTAGTCTGGTTTATTTGCCTTGCAATATTCAATACTGCTGGAGTCCTTCCGATTCTTTATATCTATTACTACCAAAGGGATAAATCTTTAGCTTCAAAATAGTTAGTAGTGCGTATAAATTTAACTAAATATCAGCTGAGAATAATCAAATGAAATATATTTTAGATACAGGGATGGGAACCGAGCTCCAAGAGCGAGGAATCAATGTGCCTGACTGGAAGCAATCAATTTGGTCTGCTGATGCTCTAATTCATGATCCTCAATCAGTGAGAGAGATTCACCTAGCAAACATAGAAGCTGGATCCAATGTCATCATCACCAATAATTATTATGTAACACCAAATATCTTAAAGAGAGAAAACTTAGAATCTGATTTCTCGTCACTTGTTCAACGGTCAATTGATCTAGCTAATGATGCAAAATCAGGCCGTGATGGTGTAATCATTGCAGGCTCTTTTCCTCCAATTGAAACAAGCTTCAGACCAGATCTTACCCCTGAAAACAATCAAATTACTGATTTCTATAATGATTTGTTGGAAATCATGAAGGGTCAGGTTGATATTATCATTTGTGAAACAATGAGTTCAATTAGGGAAGGTAAAATAGCATGTGAAATTGCATTAAAAGAATTTGATGAGGTTTGGTTAAGTTGGACTACAAGAGGAGTTGATGGATCAACACTAATTAGCGGAGAACCATTGGAAGATGCAATTATGGTTGGAAATGAGATTGGTGCTAAATGTCAGCTTTTAAACTGCACAGCTACAGACTTGGTTACAGACCATCTTGAAACAATGAAAAAAGCCAACGCATTTGGTGCATATGCAAACTCCCATGCATTAAAAGAGCCAGATGAGATTGAAGATCTGGGTGAAGGTGTTGATGCCGATATCAATCATTATCACAACTGTGTAAAACTCTCACCAGAAGAATATGCAAAACAAGCAAAGATCTGGTTCGATGAAGGTGCTTATGTCATTGGCGGATGCTGCCAGACCGGTCCAGAGCATATAAGAGCATTCGTTGAAATAATCAGCTAGCCTAGAATCTCTTTTGCTTTGTTGATGATAGACTTGGCGCTGATGCCAAAATGATCCCTTAAAGCTTCACGGGTTTCGCTCAATCCATACCCATCTGTACCAAGCGTTGTTAAACCACCTGGGAATAAGTGTGAAATGCTATCAGGAAGCAAAGTAATCCAATCACTGACAGAGATAAAATGCCCATCAAAACCTTCAATATTTTCTTCAATATAAGACTTTTTATCAGAATCCTTTGAGTCTCTGAAATCTCTGTGCAGGAGGTTATAGCTGGTTACACTCCAGATATATGTGGGTATACCCTCTTTCTCTAGAGCCTCTTGGGCTTCTATGACCTGCTGCATAAGACTTCCACTTCCAAGAAGATGAATGGGTTTCCCTTTAAATTCACTTAATAATTGATCGGAAGCTTCTTTGAAGCAATACATTCCTTTTAGGATTCCGTCTTGAGCATCATTTGGCATCGCTGGATGTGTATAATTTTCATTGTATACAGTGATGTAATAAAAAATGTCTTCTTTATCTTGATACATTCGCTTTATTCCATCTTGCATGATCACTGCGAGCTCATACGCAAATGCAGGATCGTAAGTCATCATATTAGGAACTGTTGAAGCCAGAACATGTGAGTGTCCATCTTGATGCTGAACTCCTTCACCATTCAGAGTTGTTCTCCCAGCTGTACCACCGATTAAGAAACCTTTTGTCATGGCATCGCCACATGCCCAAACCATATCACCAATTCTTTGCATGCCAAATATGGAGTAAAAAATATAAATTGGAATCATAGGTAACTCTGAATGCGAGTATGCAGTTCCTGCGGCCATGAATGATGCTAAGGCGCCTGCCTCACAAATTCCTTCTTGTAAGATCTGTCCATCTTTCGCTTCTTTATAAGGTGATATTGTACCTGCATCAACAGGCTCATAATTCTGTCCGCTGGGCGAATAAATACCAGCTTGTGAAAACAATCCATCCATACCAAAGGTCCTTGCTTCATCAGGAATAATGGGAACCAAGTATGGTCCAATCTCTTTATCTCTTAGCATTTTTGACATCATTCTGACAAGAGCCAAAGTTGTAGATATTGATCGATCAATACCATCTGTAAAGTCAGAAAATTTTTCGATATCGGGTGCCTTAAGAGATTTACAATCTTGAAATCTGATTGGCTGATAACCACCTAAATCTTGCCTCCTTTTATGCAAGTATTTCATTTCATCTGAATCTTGATCGGGAACATAAAATTTTGCATCAATACATTCCTCCTCAGAAAGGGGTATGCCTAGTCTTTTTGCTATTTCAATTCGCTCATCATCTGACATGGTTTTCTTTTGATGTGCAATGTTTCTGCCTTCAGATCCCTCGCCTAGACCATAACCTTTGAGAGTTTTTACAAGAATGACCGTTGGTTTTTCTGATGCCTTGGATGCCTTATCAAATGCTGCAAATAATTTCTTGTGGTCAAAACCTCCTCGCTTAATGGCCTTGAGTTCATCATCGCTCAGATTAGTCATAATGGATTCAAGTTCACTGTTGTCTTTTACCCAATGAGCCCTTTGATCAGCACCACTTGAAACTGAGTACATCTGATACTCACCATCTAGTACTTCATCCATTCTTCTTTGCATCACATCGTTGTGATCAATGGCAAATAGTGGATCCCACTCTGACCCCCAGATCACTTTAATGACATCCCAGCCAGAACCTCTGAAGACAGCTTCTAGCTCCTGAATAATTTTTCCATTACC
>DMGO01000080.1:4779-4913 GCA_003449795.1 Gammaproteobacteria bacterium
ATTTTTCCATTACCTCTTACTGGCCCATCTAGTCTTTGAAGATTGCAATTAACAACAAAAACCAAGTTATCTAATTTCTCTCTGGCTGCAATGTTGATTGTTCCAATTGTTTCTGGTTCATCCATTTCTCCATC
>DMGO01000080.1:5254-6108 GCA_003449795.1 Gammaproteobacteria bacterium
CCAAATCTTTCCACCTTCCTTTGTTAATAGCCCTCTGTTTTCCAGGTATTTTGAGAAACGAGCATAATAAATTGAGCAAACACCATTCAGACCCATGGAGGCAGTTGGACTAGGCCATAGCTCTGGCCTCCTCCTTGGATGAGGATATGATGGCAAGCCACCATCTTTTTGTAGCTCTCTTCTAAAGTTTCCTATTTCCTCAACAGAAAGCCTTCCTTCTAAAAATGCTCTGGAATAAACGCCTGGAGAGGAATGTGCTTGAATGTTGAACATATCTCCCTGATAGTCATCAGTTCGTGACCTAATAAAATGATTGAGCGCAACCTCGGTCATTGTTGCTGTTGATGCATAGGTTGCGATATGTCCGCCTAAGCCCTCTCCTAAATCATATGCTTGAAGGACCATCGCCATTGCATTCCATCTAATGATGTTTTCTATCCTTGACTCCATTTCTATGTCTCCTGGATAACTGGGCTGTTGCGAAAGTGGAATGGTATTTCTATAAGGCGTATTTAGTGTTGCTTCAGCAAGTGAGATCCCATGACCGAGTGCGTAATTCTGCAATTCCCTAAGAAGCTCTTTGACCTCTCTATCTGAATAGCTCTCTTTAACTGCTTGTAGAGACTCTATCCATTCATTGATCTCCATTCTCCAATGATTTTGGAACTCATTGGTGTCGTTCTGATCTATAGATGCGACTTGAGTATTTTTTTTAGATTCAGCCATTTGTCATCAAACAATTTGTTGATTATTCGCTTCTCGCTATAAAAACAAGATTACTTTACCACGAGAATTATACTTATGATCAGGAAATGAGATAATATTATTCCTTAAATTACTGGATTTAGTATGCC
>DMGO01000084.1:0-2758 GCA_003449795.1 Gammaproteobacteria bacterium
TTGCAACATCAGGCATCACAGGTTTTAACATAATGGTTAATTTTAAGAACATATTGAGGGCATTGGTACAGACCTTTTGAACCTCATCTTTCTTTTCTTCATTTTTAATCATTATCCAAGGTTTTTCTTGATCCAAATATTGATTTGCATTGTCAGCTAAAAGCATGATTTTCCTCATTGATTGACCAAATTCTCGTTTTTCATAATGCGCTTTTATCTCATTGGCCCCTGAGTCAAATGTTTCCATTAAATCCTTATCTACATCTGCAGATAAGGTATTTTCAAAATGCTCTCTGATGAACTTGGAGCTTCGACTGGCAATATTGATCCATTTTCCAATTAAATCTGCATTTATTCTGTTTTGAAAGTCTTCTGTATCAAGATCAAAGTCATCCACACCTGCAGAACTCTTATAGGCAAAATAATAGCGCAGATATTCTGGATCTAGATGATCTAAATATGTCCTCGCCTTGATCAAAGTGCCTCTGGATTTAGACATTTTTTCGCCATTGACTGTGAGGAAACCATTGACATAAATTGCGTCTGGTTTCTTAACATCCGCGCCTTCTAAAACAGCTGGCCAGAAAAGAGCATGGAAATATATGATGTCCTTTCCAATAAAATGAACCATGTGTGTATCTGAGCCATCTTTAAAGTATTCTTCAAACTGAAGATCGGACTTATCGGATAGATTTTTTAGAGATGCAAAATATCCAATTGGCGCATCGAGCCAGACATAGAAGTATTTATCTTCTTCCCCTGGTATAAGAAAGCCAAAGTAGGGTTCATCTCTAGAAATATCCCAATCTCTCAATCCAACATCAAACCATTCTTTGAGTTTTGATTTTACAGATGGATGTATATCTATCGTTTCGATCCAATTCTCAAGCATATTTTCAAACTTTGTCAGTTTCATAAAGTAATGCTCGGATTCTTTTAAACTCGGTGCTTTGCCAGATATGGCGGAGATCGGATCAATTAAATCTGTTGGTTTATATGTTGCGCCACACTTTTCACAGTTGTCCCCATATTGATTAGGGGCATTGCATTTGGGGCATGTACCTCTGACATAACGGTCGGGGAGAAACATCTTTTCCTGTTCATCATAAGCTTGTTCAATGACTTCAGTTCGAATGTAATCGTTTGCATTCAGTCTTTGATATATCTCTTCAACCAATTCTTCATTTTCTTGCGAATGAGTTGTGTGGTAGTTATCAAATGATACATGAAAGTCATTGAAATCATTCTCATGTTGGCGAGTATATTCAGCAGCAAGCTCCACTGGTTCAACACCCAGGTCTTCAGCGCTCAACATTATTGGTGTTCCATGTGCATCACTTGCACATATGAAAACTACATCATGCCCTTGCATTCTTTGGAATCTAGACCAAATATCAGCCTGTATATAACCGACCATGTGACCAATATGAATCGGACCATTGGCATAGGGCAAAGCATTGGTTACAAAAATTTTTTTATTTTCAAGCATCATGATCTTCGGATTATTTTACCTCACTTTCATTAACAACACAGGCAGCAGTGTTAAATTAGCAAATAAGGCAAGCAACATTGCAAATGCTGTGAATAGACCAAAGTAAATGGTGGGAATGAAATTAGAAAATGCCAAAATTGAGAATCCAAGAATGATGATCACAGAAGTAAAATAGATAGCTTGCCCCGTGCTATTGTGTGCTTTCTTCACGGCTAGACTTTGATCTGTATTATCAATCATCTCTTCTCTGAAGCGATGAACATAATGGATTGAGTGATCAACACCTATACCAATGCATATTGCAGCAATTGTTATGGTCATGATATCAAGCGGTATATTCATAAGACCCATTAAGCCCAAGACTGATGATGATGCGATGATGCTTGGGATCACTGCAATGATCGCAAATTTGATGGATCGAAATAAAATCAAAAACATCACCATGATTGCTGCAAAGACAAAGCCAATGGTAAGAATCTGAGATGTGATTAAGCTCTCAAGGACATTGTTGTATAAGACCAGCAATCCTGTTAACTTCACTTGTGAATCCTTTAAGCCAAGCTCATTTGTCAGGCCATGTTTGATTTTTTTTAATAATTCACCTCTTTGTAAATCAGGATATGATTCATAGACCCTGAAAGAGATTCTCAGTTGATTTCCATCTTCAGAGAGATATGGATCAAAGAGCGCCTCCTTGACATCATCTGGCACTTTCTTATAGAGAACAGAAAGAAAGAAAGTATCAATTTCATCTCCATCATTTAAGGTTTCAAGTACATCCATTGTTGTATCAAATGAAATGACTTTTCCAGCTTCATTCAATGATTCCAAATAATCATGAACTGACTCAATGGTTTTCAAGCGATATGAGTTATACCAGTAACTGTCTCCACCAATGTCATATTCATAATCTTCCCCTTCCTCAAAGAACATCTCATCGAAGAAATCATCTTCAATCATTTGCTCATCATCATTATCAATGAAGAAATCTGGGTCAGCTTCAATAATGATATCGAGAGGTGTTGTTCCACCAAGTTCTGAATCAATCACAGTCAATCCTTGGAAAATCTCAGTATCTTCCTTGAATGCTTTTATGAATTGATTCTCAGCTGTCAGCTTTGTTATTCCAAAGACACTGATTGCAAGCATGATGGTGAAAAAGGCAATGATCTGAAACGGCTTACGAATCACAAGATTGGCAAATCCATTTGTCAGCATTCGAGTTTTGTCTTTTTTCTCATTGTGATCAATTTTAGAAAATAAGCT
>DMGO01000003.1:0-14347 GCA_003449795.1 Gammaproteobacteria bacterium
TACCAATAAAGATTCTTGGCCAAGAATTATTGCTTTGGTTGATATGAACTCTTTTTTTGCATCCATTGAGCAAATGGATTATCCAGAGTTATATGGTAGGCCTGTTGGTGTTACAAATGGTCTGCAAGGGACTTGTATCATCACTTGCTCCTATGAAGCCCGTTCTTGGGGTATCAAGACTGGCATGCGGTTAAAAGAAGCTAGAAAATTATGTCCAGACATCATTCAAAGACCGTCCAGACCTAAAAGATATGCGCAAATTTCCACCCGTATCATGTCTGCGCTCAAAACCATCACGCCTGATATGGAAGTCTTCTCTGTTGACGAGGCGTTCTTAGATCTAACTCACTGCAAGAAGATCATTCATTCGCCTGAACAAATAGCAAAAAAGATTCAAGATCTTGTATGTGATGTATCAGGAATATCTTGTTCAGTTGGCATAAGTGGAGATAAAACAACCGCAAAATATGCCGCCAAACAAGATAAACCTTACGGCATAACAATCATCCCTCCTCTCGATGCTGAGTCTAGATTAGAGAATGTTCCAGTAGATCAATTATGTGGAATAGGAAGAGGTATTAAAAGGTTTTTGAATTCGCATGGGGTATATAAGTGTGGTGATATGAAAAATATCCCAATCAGCGTTCTTGGTAAGCATTTTGGGCATCCAGGTCGGAGAATTTGGTTGATGGCTCAAGGCAAAGATCCAGAACAAATACAAACCATCGTTGCTCCACCAAAATCAATAGGTCATGGAAAAGTTATGCCTCCGGATACACGTAACAAAAGAATCATCCTTACATATTTGCAACATATGAGTGAAAAAGTGGGTGCTCGACTCAGAAAACATGATTTTAAGTCTTCGGTATTCTTCATTGGGCTAAAAGCTAAGAATGGCTGGATAGGATCCAAAATGAAGCTCGCCTACTCTATTGATGATGGAACAAAGATCATGCAACTTGGAGAAAAAATGATTAGATATAGATGGCATGGCGAGGGCATTCATCAAATACAAGTTACTGCTCTAAATCCACAAAAATCAAATCAGCAAATTGATTTCTTGGAACAAGGTGAACATGCGAATGTTGCCATAAAAAATAGAGTCATAGATTCAATCAATCAAAAATATGGCAATCTAACGATCGCGCCCAGCAATTTAATGCACAGATCAAGCATGCCTGATGTGATTGCACCCGCCTGGAAACCATCCGGTCATAGACAGACAATTCAATGACATGTGCGGCGGAGCTTCATATACACATAATGGGGAACATATGAGGGTGTACTTTCCCAATCCAAAGGCAAAACTTCCAGTCATAACGAAAGAAAGTGATACGAAATTGATACTTTGGGGAAGGCGCAAAGGGCAATCAGGAAAACTTCCATTGGGGGGATGGGCAAGACTGGATTCTATTCATGCTGGAATTTGGGATAGATGGTTTCCAAAACCAGTCAAGATACCTGTGCAGAGCTTTATGGAAAAAGATCATGAGGGAAAAAGTCATTGGTTTGATTTGGTTAAAGGACAGTGGATACAAGGATTAGTCGCTGTAGAAAAGCAAGAGCAGAGACTATATGTAGTAACAATTGAACCCGAGCTTGAACACAGTATTCATGACCGATGGCCGAGGGTTATGAGCGGGTAGATTGGATTAATCTCGTTTTCGATTTTGTCTTCTCCAGTCTTCAGGATCTAAAAAATCACCGCTCCAAATTCCAGCTCTATTTATCATCGCTTCTATCATCTCTTCTTCATATCGAGTTGAATAGCGAATGTAGGCAACTGCCATTCCCGTTCTGACCATTTCAGATTGCAAGTCAACACCGTTTGCATAACAGATGCTGAGCGTTCTTCCATATTTATCCTCACCTTCATCTGTGCATTCAACTTCATGTTTACCGATGAGCTTTTTTAATGCAGCAGTGGCTTTCTTTCCACAGGCCCAAATCTTTCCATTGGGTCTTTCACAGTACTGTGTCATTCCATAGTAATAAGACTCAGGTGCATCAATGCCGCTGAATCTAATCTTGGTGTTACCGATAGTAATGGTATCTCCGTCAACAACAGTGGCCTTCCCTTTAATGTAGATTTTATCTTTACGTTCTTTTTGATTTGCTCGCTCATCTCCTAGAGTATCTTCGCGAAAATCCTCCTCAAGACTCATGGGTATCTCATCTGATTGAATTGGAGAATCAGTCATCGGAATATCGAATGGATCTGGCTCATCATCAATTTCTTGAGCAATGACGCTCGAGACAAATAATGAAATGATTATCAGTGAATACGTTAATGGTTTAATTGCTTTCATAGATCTACTCAGTTAGGCATTCTTTTTTTAGTTAAATATTTACCTATTCTTTTGGTGAATATCTTCGGAATTAAAGTTGAGATTAATGCAAAGAACTTATTTAACCAACCATTAATAACTAAACTTTTTCCATTCATTACAGCAAAGTAACCTTGCTCTGCTACCTTTTCTGAAGTCATCCATAAGAAATCAGGTGTATTTGCAACCTCTGGCATATCTGCAGCAATATGAAACTCGCTTCTGGTGAGCCCAGGACACACCGCTGTACAAAAAATATTCTGATCCATGTATTCAAAATGGATGCCCTCAGAGAGTTTGATTTGATAAATTTTTACAGGACTATATAGACCTCCTCTATCTGTAGGAGGAATATATGGTGCCAAAGAAGCAACATTAATGATTCTTCCATACTGTCCCTCAATCATTCCAGGTAAGAAGATATGTATCAGTTCTGTTACAGAACCAATCATCACCTGTATAAAATCAGAATGTTCATCCCATTTAATTTTTTCAAAAGCTTTTGGATTACCATAGCCTGCATTATTGACCAGTGCATCGATGTGAATATTTCGTTCTTCGCAAAAATTAAATATCTGTTTAGGGGCATCTTGATCACTGAGATCAGCTGGAAATATGTCTATCTTTTGATCTCTTGATGATTCCAGTAGATTTGCCCTTATAGTATCTAATCTGTCTGCCCTTCTTGCAGTGAGGACTAAATTAAAACCATTTTTAAAAAATACTTCTGCAAAAGATTTACCAATACCTGCTGAAGCGCCTGTGATTAGTGCTGTTTTGTTTTTCACACTCATTTCAATTCTTGATCAGATTGTAACCAATCAAACATAGAATGATGCCAAGTGAGGCCTGGAGAACAATGTAAGATATCATCTTTAGAAATTCTCCATTCTCTATGAATAACTGTGACTCCATAGCAATCGCTGAAAATGTTGTAAATCCACCAAGGATTCCAACAGTGAGAAAGAAGAATAATTGCGTTTGGTCTTCCAGTTTTTGTGTGAAATAACCAGAAACCAATCCGATTAAAAAACATCCGATCAAATTCACGAATATTGTCCCTATTGGAAATGATGTGGTAACTGTCTTTTCTATCGATGTGCTAATCAAAAATCTAAGGATGGTTCCGATAAATCCACCTAAGCCAATAATCAATGATGTATTTATAATCTGGGTCATCTCAGTAAACCGATAAATCTTCACCAACGATCACTTTTCCAGAATAGTTGGACCCTATCTCATCGATAATCTCTTCTTCGGAAGATCCCCAGAAAAGAATATGTGTTAATAATAGTAATTTTGGTTTTGCAATATTGGCAATCTCAGCAAGTTCAATAGTTGAAGTATGATGCTTTGAATGATAATTTTTCCAAACGTCTGACCTGCGGTCAAAACCAGATTGTGAATACACTTCATGTACCAAAATATCACTGCCCTTAGCCATCTCTATTAGCTTGTCACTGGGAGCCGTATCACCTGAAATAATTATTGTTTTATCAGCAGTGGTGAATTTGTAGCCAAATGCATTTTCCCATGAACCATGACTCACTTTAAATGCCACTACCTCCACCAAGTCATCTTTGTAAACAATTCCTTCATCTATCTCATCTACTTCTACATTCCAGCCTGTTTCATTCGCTGGCTCTGAGCCATCTATTCTATATCTTATATCAGAGCCATAAGCTTCTAGGATATTCTCTGTCATTGATTTTATGCCTTTAGGCCCAAAAACTTTTAAAGGCGTATCACGCTCAAGAACCCATGGCGTAAATATTAAATCTGGATAACCAGTCGTATGATCAGAATGAAGATGGGTCAGAAATGCGACTTCTAAATTACTTGGTTTAAGGGATATAAAAGCATCATTATCTTGGGTATATAATTTATTTGCTTGTCTTACTATTCCAGGACCAAAATCAACAATATATGATTTATCCTGAATGATTATTGCCAAGGATGGGCCTGACCTGTCAGGCTCAGCATTTGGTGTGCCAGTGCCAAGCAGAACCAATCTTGTACCATGATTCTCGGATGCATCTATGTCACCAATACCTATGATTCCGATTACTATGAGAGAGAGAAAAAATCTCATGAATCTTCCTTAATCAAATCTTTCACTTCTTTTTTTTGTTTTGTTCGTTTGTATCTTTTTTTTGTCTCATGAATTTTTGAAATAGCATGAGCCGGTGATTTTTTTCTCGTTTTAATATCCTTCTTATCTGTCATTTCATTTCATTAATCCATTCTGTAATAAGCTCTATGGCCTCAACATGCATCAGCGATCTTCCTGACTCAGGCATCATGACATCTGGTTCATTTGATAGCATTCGAAATAAAAGTATCGATTCCTCGGCTTTTCCCGGAACAATTGAGTAGCTCAGTCCTCCGCTTCCTCTTCCTGCAGCGACAGGCTTCTTATAAACACCAAATTCTTTGTCTTCAATTGATAGATAAAGACCAGATGAACTTGCAGAACCTTGTGGTGAATGACAATGGCCACAATTTATATCTAAATATGATCTTGCTCTCATATTGATATCATGATTCTGATTAAATGCATTAACCATTGAGCCATTTGAATAAGGTTTTTCTTCTAGAAGCCCAATAACTGCCCAATGATCTATTTGATTGTTCTCTATTCCATTCTCATAAACGATGGCTTTATTGATGTTTCTTGGTTTCGGACCTATGGGCTCAACAGCATCATCTTTTAAATGACATTCCTTGCATTGATTCTTATTCGGTGCTCTATATCTTATGAAGTTTTCATTTGTTGGTGTAATGGCATTGGTCACTTCAATGGTTTTTCCACCAAGTGCCAGGTAAGCATCTCCTCTATCGATATCCCAAACATATGTGAGTGCATCCCATCCATCTTCTTTGTTTAGTAATAAACGTGTTTCAAGTAGAAGTGTTCCGCCTTCATTGGTTTGATAAGAGAATGTTTTTATTAGGGCTGCCCCTAAGGGAAAATCAAAAACTTCCTCGCCATCATATTTGGCAATTGTTCCCTTTGGAAGATATACGAAACGGTGCTTATCTGTATAGTCTGAAAATAAAGCCGTAATGAGTTCATAAGGCACTACATCGTTGCTTGGGACTTGATTGAGTGGATCAGAAAAGAAACCATATTCGGATAATGCTTTTGGAGTTTTATCTGAAAGTATTGCATGATCATTGACCGCATACAGACTGCTTGAAAAGCATATTAGTATCAAAAAAGTCAGCAGATTCTGATTCATACTTGATTAATCAATCTTGACAGGTGGAAGTGGAGTAATGTTTCCAGAATATTCAGATTCATCTCGACTGAGTTGGTATGGCAATGAGAGCATATATCTGATTGGATTCATTACAGCAAAGCTTATCTCTCCATTATCCTTTAGAATCAATTTTTCATTGTTTGGTTGTCCCAAGATCATTTGCTTTAATGGCAGAACACCATCCCAAAAAATATCTGGCATGTCTCCATCAGATATCTCATATAGTATTGAAGCAATGTCCTTATCTAAATCTGGGTTATGACCTGATCGACTGATTTCATTATTATGAATTTGAACTGACTTTGGATGTGGGTAATACCCAGAATCAGTAAAATCATCTGAGTCATCATCATTGATATAACTAACGACAGCGATACCAACTGTTTCATGATCCTCAATTCTATTGCTGAATATCTCAACATTTGAATTTGCCATGATGATAATCCCTGTTCCACGAGGGACTTCTCCAACAATATTTCCTTCAGGAGCAAAGTTATCCGTATTGTTATGCAATATAGAATTATTAAAGACTCGAACATCATGGCCTCCTTGTTGCGGCAAGCCAGGTAAGTCAAAAACCAATATTCCTCCTGTATTATCTTCAGCAGTGTTGTCATAGACATCTGCATAGTAAGAATTTTCAATCTCAATGCCTGCAACATTGAATTTTGCAATAGAGTTTCTCACAACAATATTTTCTGACTGCCCTACATATATCCCAGCATCAGAGGCTCCAATTGCGATGCAACCATCGATGAGTACATTTTTTGACTCGACTGGATATAGCCCGTAAGCACCATTTGATGATTTAGGTCCTCCAGACCATTCAGTTCTTACCCTGATAAAAGAAATTCCATCACTGCCTTTAACTTTTATTGCATCTCCTTTCGTATCCAATACAGCGAAGTTTTTTAATATGACCTTATCAGATGTAACCATGAGTCCCTGGGCACCTGATTTCTGATCAGAAAAATTAAGAATTGTTTTTTCATGGCCATCACCTTGAATGGTGACCTCATCTACATCCAATGAAAGACTGTCTTCTAGATTATAAATGCCAGTGGTCAGTTGAATGATGTCCCCAGGATTAGCAAGTATCAGAGCCTCTTGAAGTCGCTCTTGAGAATCCTTTGAAGGTGGAATAATAATGACTTCTGAGAGTATGTTAGGTGATAAAAATATACTTCCAGCAATCAATAATATTGCTATTTGCTTCTTTAGATGGTTTACCAACCGCACACCCTCCCCTGGTTTTGATCATCGAGCCAATCTTTAAGTGGTGCATAATAATTCAGTAAAGATTTTCCACTCAACGTTCTCTGGCCAGTAATTTTCTCGAGTGCATCAGGCCAAGGCTGACTCTGCCCTACTGATAGCATATTTCTTAAACGAACACCCGCTTCTTCATTTGCATAAATTGAGCATTCATGCAAATCTCCATCATTTCCCATCGACTCACATAATGCTTCATGAAATTGGTATTGCAGAACCCTTGCAAGGTAATATCGAGTGTATGGAGTATTCCCTGGAATATGATATTTGGCTCCTGGGTCAAAGGCATCAGATGGTCTATCAATCGGAGATGTAACACCTTGGTATTTTTCTCGTAGTTCCCACCAATAGTCGTTGAGCTCATCATCAGTTAAGACTCCATCGAAAACAGCCATTCTCCATTTATCTAACATCAAGGTCCATGGGACAGCTACAACGCCTTCTAATGCTTGTTTCATAAGCAACCCTATGGCATTGTCTTTGCTTCTTTCAGCTTCTTCTTCTGAAATAAAGCCAATATTCTTCAGATAGCTTGGAGTGATAGATAGAGACAATAAATCTCCTACGGCCTCATGAAATCCATCATTGGCTCCACTCTGAAAAATTTCAGGAAGATCAGCGTATGCCTGATAATAAAAAATATGGCCGAGTTCATGATGAATGGTAATAAAGTCTTCTTCATTCTTATCAATACACATTTTTATTCTCAGATCTTGTTTTTGACTGTCGATATCCCAGGCGCTTGCATGACAAACAACATCTCTATCTTGTGGCTTTGTAAATAAAGATCGCTGCCAGAAAGTATCTGGCAATGGGTCGAAACCCAGAGACAAAAAGAAATCTTCTGCAATTTCTACCATTTCAACTTCTGAAAGTCCTCTATCCAAAATGATCTGTGTGAGATCAATTGAGCTCGTTTCATCAAAATCATAGACGATGTCCGAAATATTGCTCCATGATTGTGCCCACATATTTCCCAATAAATGTGCAGGTATTGGTTCGCTGAGTGGGACAATTTCATCTCCATAATATTCATTCAGTTCTGCTCTAACGTGGCATTGCAAACCTTCATATAGTGGACGCATATCTTCATAAACTTGGTCAACGAGCAAAGAAAATTTTTCATTTGACATATCATATTTACTGAACCAAAGTTCAGACAAACCATCAAAGCCAAGATCATTTGAGCCCTGGTTCCCGATCTCAACCATTCTGAGATACTTATCCTTCATTTGTGGACTGATCTCTCTCCAACCACTCCAGGCTCTTAAAAGCTCATCAGGATCCCTTGAATTGTCGATAATTGACTCAAATCCTCCTAAGTCATAGCACTCGTCATCACTGAAGCAATGCTTTCCTGTTCCATACATCGCTTCTAACTCGGTCATAATCTGAGACAACTCACCAGCCAGATCGTCATCAAGTGGAGGTGGCATAACAAAACCATTCTTGATTAAATTCAGAGCTCTTCGATCCAATGGGTCAAGCTCTAGATCATCAAATGTTGCTGCGGTTCTCGCTGCTTTCAAAGCCTCAAGCGTATACCTTTTAGAATAATCGGCAGCAATCACTTGTGAATCATAATTGATAAAGTTAGAGGCTATCCAAAAGGCAGAAGAAATCACTGGACCATCTTCAGTCGCCATCTTTTCATACTCTGCTAGGAATTCTTTTGCATCACTTTGATTTGGCCTGGATTTCTGGTTATCAGAACAGCCAGTAACAATTATAAGAAAAATTGATATTAAGAAAATTTTTTTCATATTCAAAATTATAGCTTTTTTATTAAAGCCCATAAATAGATCATTAGACAGTTCTTGCCATTCTAAATATATTTATTACCTAGCTTTAAAAAAATAATTTTTTCTCTACCTCGTTTGCTTGTATCACAACAGATATTATTGGTATATTGATGCTTTAAAAATCAAGGGTTTATTTAATGAAGAATTATATTTTCATGATTCTGTTTATGTTTACAAACAGTCTCATGTCTCAAGAAAACTTGCCGATTGTTGCTGTATCTCAGTTTGAACAAACTTTTCAAAATGATAGATATATTAGAGCGGCGGCAAATCCTGATAATTATGAGGCAATGTTGGAGACTCAACTTATTAAAGTTGGGCGATTTAGGGTTTATGAAAGAAATAAACTTGAACAAGTACTTCGTGAACAGGGTTTACAAGAGTCACTTTCTGGAAACAATACACAAATAAAGATCGATGGGGTTGACTATCTCGTATATGGTGCAATAACCGATATGTCATCAGAAGCAAAAGAATTTACTACGGGTGGTTTCGCAACGATAAAGGTCACGAATAGATTTGGTGTTGATATTAAAATTGTAGATGCACTATCTGGTGAAATCAGAAGAGCTGAATCAATAGTTGCTGTTGTTGAAACTGGTTCTGGGGTTGCAACAAAAGGTTTTTCAAATGTTGAGGTTGATGGCAATGGACTTGTCGAAGCTCAGAGAATTGTTGCAAAAAGATCGGCAGCACTTCTAGCTGAAAGCATTTTCCCGATAAGGGTAGTAGATATTTACGATGATGAAATCTACCTGAACTATGGAGACTCGATACTTTCAGTCGGAGATCGACTCAAAGTTATCCAAGAAGGAAGGGAAATTATTGATCAGGATACGGGATTGAGCCTCGGGAGCCGTCAAAAAACTCTTGGTGAGATAGAAATAGTCTCAACAGATGCAAATTTATCGATTGCAAAAATTACAAAGGAAGACGGCGATTTTACAATAGGATTAGTCGCAAAAATGATCTTGAGTGATCCAAATTCCAGAAATAAAAAACAAAGAGAAAGAAAAGGGAGAAAAATATGAGAAAGATATTACTAATTATGTGCTTAGCCTTAAGCACGACAGTATATTCTCAAAATAAGCCTGTTATTGCTGTTGGAGAAATAACATCAGCTGTTGGAAACTTTAATACGCTCAGCATTCAACTATCACTAGAAAATGCATTACAAAAGACAAATAAGTATACGATGATGGAAAGAACAAGATTGGACTCTCTTTTACAAGAGAGAGGACTATCAATGAGTGGTGTCACTGATGGCAGGGCTGACTTATCTGGATTTAGTGGTGTTGACTACCTTGTATATGGAAGTGTTTCAAATGTAGCTATTGAGAGGAAGAATGCACTTATAGCACTTTCATGTGATGCATCTTTAAGCATGAATATAAGAGTAGTCGATGTAAATACCGGAGAGATTCGCCTTTCTGAATCTGTAAACGTTGAAGCAGTTTTAAACACAACCTTTGATGAATCAGACCCTTGTAGCGGGATTAGTATCTCGAATATAAATATTATGGGTGAAGAAACAGCAGATGATATTGCAAACAAGTTAACTACTGCCATATTTCCTATAAAGGTTGCTAGGGTTAGTAAAGGGCAGGTATACCTTAACTATGGACAAGGATCCCTGAAAGAAGGACAACCCCTTACTATAAAAGAGATAGGTGAAGGCTTTCTTGATCCTGATACAGGAGAGGTTCTGGGAGCTGAAGAGACAACCACAGCAGTAATCGTTGTCACCGATGTCAGAAAATCATTTTCAATTGCTGAAATTGTTATCTCTGATTCCCCAATCAACGTGGCAGATATTGCATACAAAATTGAGGGTAGAAGTTCTTCAAAAGCAGTGAAAAAGTGCTCGTCAGATTCCAATAAAGCGGCTAAGACATGCGAAAAAGATTCTAGTGGCAAGAAATGCAGGCAAGCCAGTGATAGAAAAACAAAGTCATGCTCAGTTTTGCTAGACCTTTAAAAAAGATAAATGATTGATAAGCCTGTCATCAATAAAATAATTTTGATTTTCTCAGTGACAATCTCATTAATTGCCTTATACATGTTTGTATCTCCATACCAGAATTGTAAAAGAGATATCCTTGGATCTTTCGAAGATTCTTACGGAGATACATCAACATGGTCAGAAAGAAATAATCTTATAAGTAAGTGCAATCAATCAACCAAATGGTGATTACTAGGAATCTATTTTTGAAATAAATAAAATCTGCATGAGAATGCTAATTTTCATCGGAGCAAGTTATTTCCCCAAATTCGCTCTCATAATCTATATTTATTAAGATAGGCCTACAACATACAAAACAATCCTCAGTGTATTCCTGTTTAATTATGGACTTATCTACGACGATTGTGATCACTTCACCGCAATTAGGACAGTCTAATTGATGTTCCTCTAATAAACTCATTATTGTTCAGAAGAATCTATAATCTTGTTGTAATCTCAATCCCTAATACTCGAGGATGTGAATAATTACCAAATCTTCCTCCGTTAGATGCTGAGTTAAGAAAGCCTGTCAGATATTCCTCATTGGTTAGATTCTTCGCATAGATTTTAAATCTCAAATCATCACTTGCATTGTCCCAAACAACATTGAAATTAAAAACAGAATAGGACTCTTGAGCATAGTCATTAAATTCCGTGAAGTGTGTTTTGGACCTAAATATTGAATCCAACTGAAATATCAATTCTCCTTTGTTGAATTCTTTTGAATAACTTAGGCCTATACTAAGACTATTTCTTGGCGAATGATTGAGGTAGTTTCCCTTTAGTTGCTGAAATCCAAGTTGGGGGTTTAATCCATTCAGATTTATAAAATCATCATAAACAGCATCCAAGTATGAATAAGCTAACTTTAAATTGAGCTTATCATTAAAACTATGATTCAGCTCGATCTCCAAGCCATCAACAGTAGCAATTCCAGCATTCTTGGTAACCGTCTGAGTCCCTATCACTTGAATTACCTGAAAGTTGGTATAGTCATAATTGAATATCGAAGCATTTAGACTTGTCTTTCCTGAATTTAAGTATCCTTTAACTCCAATTTCTGTTGCGTCTACCTCCTCAGGCTTATATGGCTCAGAACACTCATACGTCGCTATTCCTCCAGCCTTGAACCCCTCTGAGTATGACAAATAGGTATTGAATACTTCATTCAATTTTCTTTTTAAAACAATCCTTGAGGTATTGGACTCAAAGGTTTGATTTAGCTTTCTATCACAAGTTGTCGATACAGGAATAAATTGTCCAAAATTTAAAAAAACTCGATTCAGTTGAACACTTGTAAACTCATCCCTAGTTTTTCTCATGCCAATGCTTAGCTCTGTTTTATCATCTATGATAAATGTACCATCCGCGAATATAGCCGTTGATTTGGTATCAATATCTTTATGATCCCATTCCAATTGTCCGGGAACTGGAAACCCAAAAATTGGTAGCGGTAAGTCGAATAGTGTTTTTCTACTGGTCTCGTCATCCATATAGAATGTTCCAAGAATCCAGTTGCTGCTCTCTAAATCAAAACTCCAGTTTAATTCTTGCGTGATAGTTTCAGTTGTAGATGTATCAAAAGTATCATATAGGTTCACGGCAGTGGCATCCCTATCCATACTGAACTCATTATAATAATCCTGATAGGATGAGATTGATTTTAGGACACCGAATTCTGTTTCATAGTTAATAGTAAGAGCTAATACTTCATACTCTCTTCTAGAATCATTACCGTGAATACTCTTAGAATTTGGTGTTAGATATACTTCATTTGGATTCAAGCTGATCGGAACACCGACTATTTGTGGTGTATCGACGAGATATGCAAATGGTATGCGGTTATCAGTAATAAACTGAAAAATATTATTCGGTCCATCAATTTTTGTTTTTGCAACAATTAAATCAGTCGATATTGCATCATTGAGTTGTGATGATAATTTCAGTCTGACGGAAGTTCTATCTGATTTATTGACATCATCACATCCATTGGTTAGGCACTTGACATAACCTTTACCTTGATTTGTATTACTTGCTGAAATTCGATAGCTTGTTCTGTTAGTCAATGAATTACTATAAGCAAATTCTGTCTCGACTTGATCGAATGAAGCATAACCTATTTTGAAGAAACCTTCTTTTGTCTCTGTTGGATTTGCAGTGATGTAGTTGACAACACCTCCATTTGAATTTCTTCCGTACAATGTTCCCTGTGGCCCTCTAATAACTTCAATTCGATCAAGATCAACTTCACCAAGTATAGATGACGTTGATTTTGATTGATAAACCCCATCAATACTCACAGAAACTCCTGGTGCATTATTAAATCCTGATACGCCTCGTATCGTTATATAGGGCTCGCCAAATATAGATGTATAACTCATGCTAGGAACCTGAAATTTTATTTCTTGTGGGCTAAGAATCCCTTTTAAATTGATTTCTTCTGATTCCATTGTTGATATGGATGCAGGGGTGTCCTTCAGCAAAGTGTTTCTCTTCAATGAGGTAACCACAATTTCCTCAATCACATTCTGACTCATCAAGGGTCTAAAGAAAAAAAAGCAGATTATGACTGTTAAAATTGATACAAATTTTTTCATATTCATTATTCTGAAAAAAAGCCCGAATTACTTCGGGCTTCTTTTTTTTCATTTGATAACTAATTTAGTCGTTATCACTTATTGCGGCTACGTAAATTGCTAATCCAAACGCGATCTTGTTAATAAAATCAGCTAGGTTATAGATTAAGTTTGCGTTAGCCATATCAGGTGCATCTCCCATGCCTAGAACATAACCAATTGGATATATCGCCCATCCAACTGTAACGATCCATCTTATGGTATTGAAGGCTGATTGAGCAGCAGCATTGCCACTACCAGCATTTAGTTTTCCTGCTTCACCAAAGAATACTTCATAAATGATGAGCAACCAGCCAGCCATTCCTATTATGAAACATATCAGTGCATTCGATCCTGTTTCACCTAGGAATCCAGCAATCAACATGACGAGTGAATAAATAAGCAACTTCCAAAAAACATTGCTGCCAACATTCGTGCATACCCTCAAAATTAAATAGAATTCTATAATTTGCAGTGGAACGGTAATCAACCAGTCTATATATCTAAAGACTGTTGGTGAACCTTGAGTGTCAACCCACACACCTCTCATATATAGGTAATGCCAGAACGCAATACCTGTAACCAATCCGGCCACAGAAAGAGATGTCTTCCATTTACCTTGAACATTATCTCTTTCAACGAAAAAGAATACGGTTGCTGCTAGCATTGCTGCAGTGACTAACCAGAAAGAGATACCTGTAATATCTTGCGTTTGAAGGTCAGCCGCAAATGTTGGTGTGCTGAAACCCGCAAGTATAACTAAAAGAAACTTCATAGAGACTCCTTATTTGTACATTTTGTTACATTTCGTAAAAAATCTTATTTGAGGATTCGAATTTTGTAAATATTTTTTCTTTAAAATTTTGGACTGGCGGAGAGGGAGGGATTCGAACCCCCGGACGGTTTAACCCGTCAACGGTTTTCAAGACCGCCGCATTCGACCGCTCTGCCACCTCTCCAGAAGATAGTGAAGCATATTTTATATAGACCTCAGAGGTTTTCAATCAATTAAGAAAAATTAAGAGTTGCAGTTTAACCACTCGGATCAAAACTCAAATTCACATCA
>DMGO01000056.1:0-5310 GCA_003449795.1 Gammaproteobacteria bacterium
GTTGCTTTGATTCCAGCTGCTCAAGCTTTTGGAGGAGCACCCGGGGAAATCATTAATGGCGTAATTCTTGAACGATATGGTCTCAATGAAATGCTGATACTTACAATGTTGGTATTTATTCTTGGTGCTATTGTATTTACGTATGTGGATCGCAAGGATCTTATAACAGCTCGTCAATAATGCATTATTAAGATTTTATTGGTGGTATAGGGTAGGTTATTTTGCTGTGTGATATTCCCAAATCAACCAAGGTTTCTGCTAGTTTTAATGAAGCCGCTACTGGCTCTATTACAGGAACATCAAAACCTTCTTTTAATAAGTTACTCTTAACGTCATTTACAATCTCAGTCAAGCCAGTGCAGTCATAGGTAATTGCTTCAGCTCGATCTTCTTTCAATGCATGTAATGCAGATTTTGTCATAGCATCTATGGCTTTATTCCGATCTTTAGATATGTCTAGAACAGGGATATCCATAACTCTTACAGAGGCAATCCTATCGAGTATCCCATAGACACGAAACATACGGTCTAAATCAGGTATATCTCGTTCTAAAATAGCGATAACAGAAAATTTTTGGGCAAGCATTGTTGATAAAGAAAAAGCTGCTTGTGCAGGACCAATAACCGGGATTGAAGCAACTTCCCTAGCTGCATCAATACCTGGATCAGAAGCACAGTTAATAATAACAGCATCTATGCCCTCAGATTCAGCAATTGATACTTGTTTAAGTATACCTGGAAGGGCTAGTGCTTCATCGTATTCACTTTCAATTGATACTGGCCCATCTTCAAGCATCACATAGGATAGTTCTGTATCCTTTCGAGCCACTGAAGCGAAATCTCTTTCCTGTTCTGGGAGAAAATCCTCTGTGATAGTCGGGCTTATTATTCGAATTTTCATATTAATAATTTCCTTAATTGAATGCTGTTAATTCTTTAGCAATGGCATGATTTGTTCTGCAAATAATCTCATTCCTCCAAGCCAACGACCTGCCCATCCAGTAAAGCCACTTGTATCAACTTCAACATCTTTATTGGCAACAAAGGAGCACATCATTTCGTTGAAGCCTAAATCAAAGACTCGTTCTTGAAGTTCATTAGCGATCTTCTCAGGTGTGCCAAATATATATAGATCAGGATCAGAGCCTTTTGGAACTATGGCTTGTGAGGCAGTCTGCGTATGACCAGCATAACCAAAATCATTAATCTCATCTGACTCACGTCTTGCCCTGTCTTCATCATCATGATCACAAATTACAATGAAAGCAGATCTTAAAGCTCTATAGTCTTCTGCTGGACGACCTGCAGTCTCCCACTCTTCTTGAAAAGCATTGATGACTCTGATAACAGTCTCATCATGACCCCACATGATTGCCAGCGCATCCGCTTGTTGTGCAGCAATTCTTGGCATTAATCTTTTGCTGGTGTTGCAGGCAATATAAATGGGTGGATTCGGTTTTTGTATGGGTTTAGGGCTTAAAATGGCATCCTTTAATTGAAAATGATCTCCCTTGTAATTGGCTAATTCTTCATTCCACATCTCTTTCATCACATCTATTGTTTCTTTTAGTATTTGTCGTCTTTCAATGATTGTATCCGGGAAGCGTTGACCTATCATTTCATACTGATGAACATCATCTCCCGTTCCCAGTCCAACATTAACGCGTCCATTGGATATCACATCAATTGAAGCTATGGCTTTTGCCAATAAAGGAGCTGGTCTGCGGATGACGGGAGTGGCCATTGACCCTACCCTAACTTTGGATGTAGTCGCAGCAATTGCAGACAAAAAACTCCATGTATCCAGAATCTCAATGTCTCTAGGAATAGGGGCATGGCCGGTAATATTATCCTGAGTCCAAATCGTTTCGAATCCCATTTTCTCGGCCTCTAAAGCAACTGTCTGATAAAAGGGGAAGGTAAAACCATCTCCATACCCCATAAATAGACTAAATATTCTCTTATCGTTCATATGATCATTCTCCTCATATCTAGTTAATAGAAGTCAACTAATGTAGGCCAGCTTTCCATGTCGTTACCGATTGTTTTTCTAGACCAAAGGTGTTGCGCCGGCTTGACTAATGGAGATTTTTTTTGATGCGTTGAATTGCCAGAAGTCCTTATCAAAAGCTCTGTTGCAAATGAATTATTTGCAACTTGATGAATGCCGCTGCTATGATTCTGATCAACAATTTTGACTTGTGAAATGAAAACAGTGTATTCCTCTCCAGGATTCATTCTTTCTTTAGGTAATATAGCTGAAACATCATGACAACTGATAAAAGGATCATTGGTATCAGCTGCTCCACCAGTAAGAATAATTTCGCCATAACAATTAGAAACCAAGACAAACATAATATCATCCCATCCGTTTCCATCAAAATCGCTTCCAGTATTAAAGTGGTCCCACTCGATCATTAAATCAGTATTTGGGTCAATATTCATATAATCACTCACAGCTATTTTGTTTTGATTCAATCTAATTTTGCTGACTTTTGGAATTTGTGTGATTGCTTCTGGACCACCTATTCGAATAGGCTCAAGTCTAAAAAATCCATTTGGACCACTAATTTCCCATACATATTTATCAGTTGGTGGGTGTTTTTTTTCCAATGCATCTAAATCATCAAATGACTTTGATTTTCTATTATAGAAAAAAGGTGCTTGTGAAAAAGCAATTTTGTCACTTCCACTATAGTTCACCAAAGGTATAGAAGAATCATTAACAAATAAGGAGGCTGAAACTGAATCAAAGTCATGTTCACCCTCAATAAGAATTTCAGCAAGAAAGTGAGCATCAGTTAAATGGAGTATTTCTGAATGATCCTGTCGAAATGTAATATATTTTTCCACCCACGTACATTCAATATCCTTTTTTAATATCTTCTGATTTTGAGGAGAAGCATCTTTTATCCATTTCATAATAAATTCTTAGTTATATAAATAATGAAAATATATGTTTAACAGAATATTTTTTCAATTACGCTTTAATTAAGTAAACATCTTAAAAAAGAAATGCCTCATTTAGAAAAAACAAAGATAATATTGAATTAATAAAAACAGGAGAAAATTATGGCTCATATATCACCTGATGTTTCCAGTAGACTTAAACCTGAAGTCATTCAAGTAGTAAAAATAATCTATGAAGAATTCTGTAATTTGCAACCTGACCAAAATGTGCTGATTATAAGCGACGCCAGAACCCCTGATTATATTGTTGCCACGTTTCAAGGAATGGCCCTAGCGATGGGTGCTGAAGCCGTGGTTATTGAGTGTAAGATACCCAAGGGAGGCGCAACTTATCAACCAGGTTCAAAATGGCCTTCAATGTTAGAAGTAGCTGCACTAGAAGCTGATCTAATTATTGATATGGCTGTCGGTTATGCTGACTTTATTGCTGCTGCAATAAAAAATGGCGCAAGAATAATTTGTCCAGGTGATGGTATTGGTGGAGCCTTTATGGATGATGTTTTGATCCGGACCATCCTTCATACGGATATTCATGCAGTTAGACGCGAAGCCGATCAAATTGCACAGGCCTTCACTGAAGCTAAAAATTGTACTTTAATAACTGAAAACGATGAATTTAACATGGATATTTCAAAGGTTGAAGGAGAGTCTGGTTGTGGATTTTTATGGGATCCCGACAAAAAGGATTGGAAATCTGAATGGACATTTTTGCCGCCAGCACAACCGGGTATTTTAGTCCCAAAAGGTATTGGTAGTGGATCAGTTAATGTTGATGGCACCCTGCTCTATCATCCACTTTATCATGAAGTGCCCGATTCTCCATTACGCCTTACTTTTGAAGATGGGTATTTGAAAGAAATCGGAGGAGACAAGTTACTTTCATCGCGACTTGAAATGTGGCTAGAAAATCTTGGAGATGAATCAGCCTATTGTGGTCCTGTACATTTTAATATTGGCAATAATCCAAATGCTGTTTTATCACAAAGTCAAGAATGGGAACGAGTTTATACTTCTGTAACCTGTGGCATGGGGGATTTTAGTATGCTTGGTGAGTTATGGGCACTACCTGAAGGTGTAACGCTTAATAAATCTGATCTCCATTGGGATTGGACAATCTTACAGCCTAAAATTTTACTTGATGATAAAGTATTATGTGATGGCGGTGTCTTTTATCTTGATTGATGAAAATTAATGTAATACTTCCATCATCCAATCCAGAAAATACGGATGAAAGACAATCTGTTTACGCTGGATTAGCACGATCAGAAACCATAATATCGGTAAGCGTATTGGATGAACGAGTGCCACTTAATGCAGATCCTAGTGATGCTTTCATACTGCCTGAGATTTTGGAAAAAATTGTTGAATCAGAGAACAATGGCATGGATGCGGTCATTATTGATTGCATGGAAGATCCTGGTGTTGAGGAAGGCCGTCGTTTGGTAAAGATACCAGTCATTGGGCCAGGCCATGCTGCGATGAATATGGCAGTTATTTTAGGACATAGGTTTTCTATTTTATATCCAATGGAGCAGTTGGTTTTTATTCACCAAGTTGTTCTTAAATATCAATTATCTTCAATGCTTGCCTCAATAAAGTATTTACCTTGTGGTCTTGAGAGCATCATGACAGACACTAAAGCCAGCATGGAAAGTCTACAACAAACTGCGATTGAAGCAATCGTTGAAGATGGGGCTGCTGCCATAGTGCCAGTTTGTACTCTACTTTCACCGCTGATCCAACCGCTGCAGAAATTTCTCCACGAAGAAGGTTATCCCATTCCTGTGATCGATGGTGCAGCAGCAGCTGTAAAATTTGCTGAAAACCTTTTGGACATGGACCTGACACACAGCCGTGTTACTTACCCTTTTCCACTTGGTGTATCTGAGAGAATCGAATAAAATTTTTAAAAAAAGTGCATAATCATGAGTAAAAATAAAGTGGATCATTATCCGATAATGCTGTCAGCAGCAATGTTGTTTGCCATAGCAGTAATGCCAGGAGCAGTTGCGCCAGGGATTGTTGGTGCTGCTGCAGATTCAATGGGACTCGGAGAAACACAATTGGGACTTTTGATAGGCCTTTATTTTGCTGGTTTCGGAATCGTCAGTGCCACTTCTTACTTATGGATTAGAAAAGTTAACTGGCGAGTGTATTCCTCCATAGGTGTTATCATGATGGGGTTTTCATGGATCTTGGCGGGTATGATGGAAGGATACCCAACTTTGCTGTTTTTAATGTTTGTTGTTGGTATTGGCGCTGGTTTATTTGCTTCGCCGTCTATTACCATTCTTGGTGATGGTACTGAAGCTGAAAATGGCTTCAGTTGGATGATTATCT
>DMGO01000043.1:0-3818 GCA_003449795.1 Gammaproteobacteria bacterium
TGCGTGTGTAATCTATGATCGGATCGGGGTAAAGGCCAATCAAAAGCAGCATGACTGAAACGAATATGCTTGTTATTGAATGTGTATTCATCATCCCTTTGTTTTCTATGGGTTGTTCTGTTTTCTCAAAATACATGAACCACACTACTCTTAAGTAATAATATGCAGCGATAACTGACATGATTATGCCCACTAATGCAAACCAAAGCATTCCATTATTGACCAATTCTGACAGAACGATCCATTTTGCATAAAACCCAATAAATGGAGGAATACCCACCATGCTGAACATGCAAAATAAAAGCATAAATGCTATCAGAGGGTGAGAATTACTCAGTCCCTTGAGATCACCCAACTCAATGTGCTGATGATCTTCTGACGATATTGACTCAATTAGAGCAAATGCTGAGATAGTCATAAGGATATACATCAGTAAATAAGTCATTGATGCACTGATACCACCATCATTTACAATTGAAAATGAGAGCAAGACAAAACCGATATGTCCAATTGCAGAGTAAGCAAGCATTCTTCTGAGGTTGATTTGCATCAATGCAATTAGATTCCCAATAATGATTGATAACAGGCCAGCGGATAGAATCAATATAGACCAAAACTCACTCATTACATTCAGTGAATCTAAAAATAACCTGCTGATCAAAGCAAATGCTCCTATCTTGGGAACTGAGGAGATATAAATTGCTGCTGTCGTATTGGAGCCCTGGTATGAATCTGGAACCCAACTATGAAATGGAAATGCACCAAATTTGAATATAACTCCACATGCAATAAACGCTACTGCTATTCTCATTTCCAAACCATCCAGTAGATTGGAGACTTTTATAAGCTCAAGCGATAAGGTACCAGTGACGCCGTAAACGATTGAAACGCCATACAGAAAAATCGCCGAAGCAATGGCGCCAAGAATAAAGAACTTCATCGCCGATTCAGTAGCTTCAATTGAGTTTCTATTTGAGGCTACCATTCCATACATCGATAGGGTTAATGTCTCAAGACCAAGATAAACCGTCAATAGATTGTGCGCCGAGCAAAGGATCAATACACCGAGTGTAGCAAATAGTTGAATGAGGAAGATCTCATTTTTGATGTTGTTTTTAGATTTGAGAGATGCCAGATGAACCAGTATTGATGCGATTAAGGCTATAATTTTTAAATTGGTCCCGAATGAGTCAATAATATAGTGACCGTCGAAAATATTACTATTCGGTATTTCTAAACTCACAAAAGATAGAAATAATGCAAATGATAAAAAGAATAAAATCATCGAATGGATAAATGCAACTGAGACATTTCGTATTAAACTGTTGACTAAGATGACAACACAAATAGCAATGGCTATTGTTACCTCTGGCAAGATTAATCCAATGATATGAAATGTCATATCCCAGCTCCTAGAAACACTAATTTAGATAAGTCATTGATGGATTCATACATCAAACTCATTAATGGTTCAGGGTATACACCCATTGTCAATACCATGATCGCAAGAATCATAAGTGGTATAAGCTCAATAGCAGAAATATCCTGAATATCATTGATTTTACCATTAGTGACATCACCAAAAATAACACGCTTGATCATCCACAATGTGTATGCCGCTCCAATGACTAAAGTTGTACCTGATAAGAGTGCGATCCAGAAATTAACTTTCAGGCTCGCTAGAATTACCAAAACTTCTCCAACAAACCCAGATGTCCCTGGGAGAGCCGCATTGGCTAGTGCAAAAAAGACCATCAAACCTGCAAAACGTGGCATCGTTAAAGCAATACCTCCATAATCACCTATTTCTCTGCTATGAACTCTGTCATACATCACACCTATGCATAGGAATAAAGCACCAGATATTAATCCGTGTGAAATCATCTGTATCATTGCGCCACTGATTGCTAAATTCATATTTTCTAGAGAAGCAGTTTCATGATTCAGGAAAACGACAAAAGTACCGAGTGTCACAAACCCCATGTGAGCAACCGATGAATAAGCGATGAGTTTTTTCATATCTGTTTGAGATAGTGCGACCATACCGATGTATATGATTGCAATAAGGGATAGCACAACCATAATCATGGAGAGTTCACTCGATGCATCTGGCGTGATTGGTAAACTGAATCTAAGTAAACCATAACCGCCCATCTTAAGAAGTATCGCTGCAAGAATCACTGATCCTCCAGTAGGTGCTTCGACGTGAGCATCAGGCAACCAGGTATGAACTGGCCACATTGGAATTTTAACGGCAAAAGCGAACAAGAATGCTAGGAATATAAGAATTTGCTCAGTTCTGGATAAGTCAATATTGTAAAAATCAAAGATCGAATATGATCCGGTTTGAATGTATAGATATATGATTGCTATCAACATAAATACTGAGCCGAGGAATGTATATAGGAAGAATTTAATTGTTGCATAAACTCGATTCTTGCCACCCCATATTCCTATGATGATGAACATTGGAATCAACATGGCTTCCCAGAAAACATAAAACAGGAAAGCATCCAAAGCACTAAATACTCCGATCATTAAACCTTCCAATATTAAGAATGAAGCTAAGTATTGGTGGAGGTTGGGTTTTTCTGAAGTTCTTGAGGTCAATAAGACTATCGGTGTAATAAATGTTGTCAGAAGAATGAGTGGAAAAGAAATGCCGTCAACACCGAGATGATAATTTATATCGAAACGATCTATCCATGAAGTGATCAACTCAAATTGGACACCTGTTTGACTGGAATCGAACATTGATAATGCATACAAACTGATAGCAAATACCAAAGAAGATGAGAATATAGATAGCGAGTATGAAAGTGATCCGTAATTTTTACCGATCATAAGTATGATTAAGCCGGATATAATGGGTACCCAAATCATCAAATCGAGAATCATGATGCACCACCAAGATCTAGTATTGTCCATGCCAAGAAAATTGCCAGGCCAAGAATCATCATTAGGGCATAGTGATATATATAACCTGTTTGAATTCCTTTAATCCTGTTGGCGATATTTCCGATCCTATAAGCAGTCCCATTAACAATGAAATTATCGATGGTCTTTATATCTCCCACTTTCCATAAAAGATCACCGATGTTGCGAGCCTGTTTTGCAAAAACGTTCTCGTATAAATCATCAAAATAATATTTATTATCTAGGAGACGATATATGAATGATGATTTATAAGTTTCATCATGGAGAATACTCGGTTTTTGGATATATAGGATATACGCTGTAGCGACCCCAAATAATGCAATGTATATCACTGGGCTTGAAAATGCATGGATCAAGAAGCCGTAAGCAGAGGTGAATTCATATCCGAAAATCTGGTATGCATCAGGCTGCGAAATGGCAGTTGTAAAATATGAACCAAAAACCATAGGACCAACCGTAGGCCAGGCAATGATAACCGATGGAATTGCCAACAATATTAAGGGAAGCGTAATTGATAACGGTGACTCTTTGACATCATGGTGGTGTTCATCCAATGCACCATGAAATACTTTGAAAAACAGTCTGAACGTATACAGTGCTGTAATGAAAACCCCAATTAAAACTGATGCGTATGCAAAACCCGAGCCAATAATGTCTGCATGACCAATCGCTTCAATCAATGCATCTTTTGAAAAAAAGCCAGAAAATCCTGGGAACCCTATTAATGCCAATGATCCGATCAGTGATGTCACATAAGTGATTGGTAATTTGTTCTTCAATCCACCCATTTTCCTGATGTCTTGCTCATGGTGTAATGCAACAATGACAGATCCTGCTGCTAGAAATAGTAACGCTTTAAAAAAAGCATGAGTCATCAAGTG
>DMGO01000143.1:0-185 GCA_003449795.1 Gammaproteobacteria bacterium
ATTCTCAAAAGCATGGACTATATTCATGTGGGCATGGTTCTTTGGGCTTGGTCCATTTGTCGGCATCTTTATCGCAAGAATATCAAGAGGTCGAACAATCAGAACGATGATTCTTGGATCACTCGGATTCGGAACAATGGGAACATCCCTGTTCTTTATGATCATGGGGAATAATGCCATTTATC
>DMGO01000143.1:243-3868 GCA_003449795.1 Gammaproteobacteria bacterium
TACATAATCACTTCCTCTATTCAAAGTGTTATGTTCATGGGAGAAAATTTCCTCAAAATGAGTATGGGTCCCCCTCCATTTGGTGAATCAGAATTCTCAAAAGCATGGACTATATTTATGTGGGCATGGTTCTTTGGGATGGGTCCATTTGTCGGCATCTTCATCGCAAGAATTTCAAGAGGTCGGACAATCAAAACAATGATTCTTGGGTCGCTAGGATTTGGAACAATGGGAACATCTCTATTCTTTATGATTATGGGAAATAATGCCATCTATTTAGAAGTAAATGGACTTATACCAATCATTGATATCTGGACAAACGAAAGTCCAGCTGTGATGGTTTCCAGAAGTATTTCAGGAATGATTCTAGGAAAATGGATATTGCCATTGGTAGGTATTTTTTGTTTAGTCTTCATGGCCACTACTTTCGATTCAGGTGCATATACATTGGCTTCATCAGCAACAAAAAAAATGAAGGCAGGCGAAAATCCTGAAGTATGGAATCGTATATTTTGGGCTTTCTTCATTGCCTTATTGCCTTTTGCAATATTAATAGGGGTGACAGACTCGCCAGACCTTCAAGGAATCGATAAATTGAAGCCATTTCAAACAATTATTGTTCTAATCTCACCTCCTCTTCTGATTGTGTATATAATCATGGCTGCTGGACTAGTAAAAAGTCTTCTAATTAAAAAGGAAAAAGCATGAGTGAAAAATATCAACAATTAAGAGATGTTCTCGAGTCAGGTCGGTTTGCAATAACTGCAGAAATTCCTGCTCCAGTGAGTGCATCATCGGTTGAAATGGAAGAAAAAATAAAAATCCTTAAAGGTTCAGTGCATGCAATAAATGTAACTGATAATCCTGGTGCGACTGCGCATATGTCCAGTCTTGCGGGCTCTGCTATTGTCAGGAATCAAGGAATTGATCCCATACTCCAAATAACGTGCAGAGATAGAAATAGACTAGCAATACAAAGTGATCTAATGGGGGCTTCTGCTCTTGATATTAATAATGTCTTAACCCTTGCTGGTGATCCTGTAAAGAATGGTGATCAAAAAGATGCTAAAGCTGTTTTTGATATTAACTCTAAAACCATACTCTCAATCATGGATGTGATGAATGTTGAGGGAAAAACAATGTCAGGTAAGGAACTACAAACAAAATCGAACTTTTTTCCTGGAGGTGCAGCAATTTTGCATGAGCCTGAGGAAAACTGGGACCCCAAAGCCTTGAATGAAAAAGCATCTTTTGGGGCAAGATTTATTCAAACTCAGTTTTGCTATGACGTGGAACTGGTGAAAAAGTATATGCAAAGAATTGTTGAAACAGGTCTATCTGAGAAGCTGTATTTCATCATCGGCATTGGACCACTAAGAAGCGATAAATCAGCAAAATGGATGCGAGATAAGTTATTTGGAACAGTTATTCCAGATTCCATTGTTACAAGGATAGAGAGTGCTGGAGATCAGATTCAGGAAGGGATAAATATTTGTGCTGAACTCATTGAGTCATTCCAAGAAATTGAAGGTGTTCATGGGGCTCACCTTATGGCGCCAAGAAATCTATCTGCAATACCTGAAACAGTAAAGCGATCAGGAATATCTATCTAGAAAAGTTCGCAATCTTATCCTTTAGCTGATAGTACATCATGCCAATGGCTGTCGCTGGACTGGAAAACCATTTTCCACCTGGTAATTGAATATGATTCACAGATGATAGCGTATTCAAGACTTCATCGTCTCCATCAATTGCATCAGCAATAACTTTAGCTGCCATATGTGTTGGCGCCACGCCATGTCCTGAATAACCTTGTGAGTAAAAAATATTATTATCTATTCTTCCTAACTGAGGAATCTTCTTGAGACTTACTGCAACATTCCCTGACCATGCATAATCAACTCTGACTTCTGATAACTCTGGGAAAACAGACACCATCCTTTTCTTTATCTCAATCTTTATTTTATCGTCACTTGGAATTTTACCTGAATAATTAAACCTTCCACCAAACAACATTCTCTTGTCTGCCGAGAGGCGATAATAATCTAAAATTGTATTTTGATCGCAAACTGCCATGTCGGATGGAATCACTTTATCTGCTAATTCACTACTCAAAGTCTCAGTTGCGATGATACAACTTGCCGCGGGCATAACCATTCTTCTCAGTTTTTTATTCAAGTCTCCAATGTATGCATTAGCAGCAATGACAATATAATCTGATTCGATGATCCCATTGCCTGTGACTACTTTTGCGGGACTTCCTGCTGAAATTTCAACTGCATGGGTATCCTCATAGATCTTAACTCCAAGTGTTGATGCTGCCTTTGCTTCTCCCAAACAAAGATTGAGGGGATGAATATGTCCTGATCCTGAATCAATTAGTCCGCCAACATATGAATCAGTGTTAACGTATTTTTTCACTTGATTCTCATCAACCAATTCCAGATCATGATGATAACCAGACTCTTTCCATTCTGCTGCTCGATCAATTAATTCATCCATGTGCTTTCTATTTGTTGCGACATCGATGAATCCTTTCTTAAGGTCACAATCAATTGAAAATTCAGAAACCCTTTCTCTTACCAAATCAGCAGACATTGCGCCAATCTTCCAAATATTTTGGATATCATTTTCTGTACCTTTTTTCTCAAAATGGTCGCTAAAAGAAAACCCGCTGATGAGCTGTCCTCCATTCCTTCCACTTGCACCCCATCCAATCTTCTCGGACTCAATTAGAACAACATCGTAACCTTTCTTTGCGAGATTGATGGCTGTATTAAGTCCTGTAAAACCTCCACCGATCACACACACTTGAGTTCTCAGATTTGAGTTAAGTTGTTCATATTTCAGATCTTGGTTTGCTGTAGCAGCATAATATGATTTAACGTGGGGCATTTTAGTATGAGGTTTATATTTAAAAAATAATTATAATCCTTTCAAATTATCTAATCACCAGAAAAGGTTAAAATTGAGACTCTAATTTTGATAGAAAATTGATTTTTATGGGATAGTATTACTAACAACACCGATTTAAACCAACTTGCAGGTGTATAAAAACGCTAAAAGGGGGTTAATAAATATAACTAACCTGTTAGCTTTTTTAAGCAAACAGGTTTTTTTTTGGAGTTTTTACATGGAAGAGTTATTTCAGGAAAAGAACAATGTTAGCCGAAGAAATTATAAACCTAATAGATAAAAAAGGTTATCTTCTTGCAGATGGCGCAACAGGAACCAATCTATTTGATATGGGTCTTGAGTCTGGTTATCCACCTGAGTTATGGAACCAAGAGAAACCAGATTTGGTATCGAATAATCACAGAAAATTCATAAAAGCTGGCTCTGATATAATTCTTACTAATTCCTTTGGTGCAAACAAATACAGGCTAGCTCTTCATAACTCTGAAGATAAAGTCAGAGACATTAATTTCGAAGCTGCCCAAATAGCCAGAAGAAATGCAGACTCATCTAAGAAGAAAGTATTGGTGGCAGGCTCAATTGGACCCACAGGAGAAATACTTCATCCAATAGGGTCTCTTTCAATTGAGGATGCAATTCTTGCCTTCACAGACCAAGCAATGGCATTGAAAGAAGGCGGGTCCGATTTGCTTTGGATAGAAACCATGTC
>DMGO01000147.1:0-22648 GCA_003449795.1 Gammaproteobacteria bacterium
AATTCCATCAACAAAATCACCTGTGCCTCCAATTTCTCGAGTCTGGGATAAACCCTGATTTGAATGAAGGATCAGAATGAGAATTAATAATTTTATTTTTCTAATCATTTCTGAAGACAAATTATGATTGATCATATGCAAAAATACCATCTTCAAAGATTCGATTTATTGGAGTGCCAAATTCACCCAGACCTTTGAACATGAATTGGATTGAGAAAGATGTGTCTGTTTCACCATTCCGATAAACAAGATGTTTCCTTGAAACAGCTGAAATACTCCAGCAACAAGTTTCATAATTGAGCCCAAAGAACTGGTCGATGGTTTTTCTATCCTTGATCGAATATTTGTAGTGCCCGATAAAGCTCCACTGATCTTTGATTGGCCATGAAAATGAACCATGGATTTGTTTGATATTTTGCTTTCTAAACCGATAAGCTAAATTTAAACGCTTTGAGTTACTGTCTTTGTATTCTATCCCAATTTGACTTCTTTTCATCTCATCGACATCTGAGTCCCAATAATGATCCAATTTCAAGTTGAAGGATTCTGTGATTGTAACGTCCAAGGATGCGAGATTTGTCAAAGAACCAGATCTTCTGATGGAATCTCCTGGCATAGCAATCTTTTCATCTTTTAGATGCAATGTTTGCCCTAGTGTAAACTCAAAGAAATCTTTACCTGATTGAATACGAGTTCTCTTTGCAACAATGCCATAGCTAATTTTAGATGTATCTCCTATGCGGTCATTGCCGATGAATCGATTCTCATTGAAGAGCTGGAAATAATTGAAGTCCGGCATCAGTGTATCAATGTAAGGGAAGTCACTTTGATCTTCGAAAGGGATATACACGGCCATGATTCGGGGCTGGATCGAACGGCGAATAACGCCATCATTTGTGATCTTTATAAGTTTCGCTTTTATATCAAGACTGTATATGGGTATGGTTCTATTGGCATCTTTTTTATTAGAATCAGGCTTGAACTTTGCATAATCAATCGCCACGGCAGGCCTGACTTCAATCCCACTGAAATTGAATAATTTTGACAAAGTGGTTCGATTGCTTATTCTTTCTCCGCTTTCACTTTGCAGATGGTCAAAAAAAACAAGCTCAGAATCAATATTCAAATTGATTTTTGACTCTTTGCTTTGCCAGTTTCCATTAAAATTCATATACGGCTTGAGTCGATAGGGATCATTTTGATCACAGATGCCAATCGCGAGGCATTTTGGCTTATCATCCAACATTTGATAATTAGTCATTCCTAGATTCATCATCCAATTTTTACCGAATGACTTAAATACAATATCACGAGCAAGATGAGTTCTACTGCTTTCATTCGCGCTTTGACTGAGGTCCTCAAAATAATTTGCATCAGAGGCATACTCTCCGGTTACTTCAATTTGTGTATTGAGCGATGGATTAAATTGATAGTTTATTTTTGAGTAAGTTCGATCGTCTTTGAAAAGATCATCAGAGGGTAAATGATTCAACTCTATGTTTGCATTCTGACTAGAAGTGAGAAATCGAAGCTCAGACTTTAATTCAGTCCCTCTTTTCTTCATCCAATTGACGGTTGTCTTGAGGTCAGCATTGGGTGCAATATTCCAATAATATGGGATTTCAATTTCGAGACCCCTTTTCGAGGATGAGCCAAAACTTGGTATCAAAAATCCTGATTTTCTATCATCATTGGTTGGAAAAGTAAGCCTAGGAAGGTAGAGAATTGGAATATTTTTGAAGCGTAAGGCAATATTCTTTGCTTTGCCTTCTTCGCCATTGATTGAAATCTCATCGGCAACCAATTCCCAGGCTTGATCCATTTGATTACAAGTCGTATAAGTTGGTTTAGTCAAAACATAATGATTTTCCTTCTCAATTCGAAATTCTTCACTGCTTCCTCTGGCAGGAATATTAGGAAAGAAATATTGAGTGTTTTTCAAGACGGCTGTCTCATCATCGGTATTGATGAATGCTGTTTGTCCTTCGATGAATAGGCCTGGGTTTTCTAGCGTCACACCTCCGCTTACATTGATAGAGCTTCCGCTTTCATCATAGGCTGCTTGACCCGCAGTGATGATATTGTTCCCTGATGTAATCTTTATTTCATTGCTTGATTCTGATGCGATAAAGTCATCTCTTATTAAGAAATCATCTGTATCGTTTACGATACAAATATTCTGAGAGTACACAATTTCTGTGGAGCCAATGCAACCGATAACAAATATCATGTAGATATAAGCCTTTTGTTTTTGTATCCAAGAATCGATCGAATTCATTTGAAACAATTTTATATGATCTATGTTGAATTTACTGATCTTTCTCCTTTATCAACTGGTTTATAATGAATGAAAAATGATTTTTTGAATGAGTGATTTGAGCGAAGAAATTTACGAATGGTTGAACACCATAGAGGGTTACTCTTTTTCTGAGATTAAGCCAGTTAATTCTGATGCCAGCTTCAGGAGTTACTTCAGGGTTTTCGATGATGATAAAGGACCATTTATTGTGATGGATTCTGACCCTAATTTGGAAAACAATGACAAATTTATAGGCATAACCAATCTTCTCAAGCAAATTTCAATGCCAATACCAACCATTCATCAAATCAATGACTCTGGCAGGTTTTTCTTGATCAGTGATCTTGGCCCAAAGAGTCTTTTTGATCATAGGCATGAGAAATATTTTCAAGGCTTCTATACAAAGGCCATCGAACTCTTGGTTTTGATGCAGATCAATGGCGACAGGCTCAAAAGTCAACTTCCCCAGTATGACGATGCTTTATTGCAAGCAGAGATGGAGCTTTTCAAGGAGTGGTTTTGCTTTTATGAACTTGGATTAAATGTCAAACAAATTGAAAAGATAGATTTTAATCCGTTATTTTTTCAATTGGTTGATAGAGCAAGTCACCAAGACAAGGTTTTTGTTCATAGAGATTATCATTCTAGAAATATAATGATTTCATACGATGGTGAGTTGGGACTGATCGATTATCAAGATGCTGTATGCGGCCCGATCACTTACGACATAGTTTCATTGCTCAGAGATTGTTATATCAAGATTGATCTGCCCCATATGTATGATATGTTCAGAATGTATTATGATCATTTGGTTAAAAATCAAATGACAAATAAACCGTTGAGTGAATTCATAATCGATTTTGATTTAATGGGCGCACAAAGACATCTCAAGGCAATAGGTATCTTCTCCAGGTTGAAACATAGAGATAAAAAAGACACCTATGTAAATGACATACCCCTTACAATGAGCTACTTGAAGCATCTAAGCAAACAATATGAAGTCATTGAAGATTTCTTGGCTCAATTAAAGCTCCAGTGAGTGGAATGACAGCAATTATTCTAGCTGCAGGAAAGGGGGAGAGATTGAAACCACTGACTAATCAGACGCCAAAGCCTTTGATAACAGTTGCGGGAAAAACTCTGCTTCAGAGAAACATCGATTGCCTAGAACAATCTGGAATAAAAAAGATTATTGTCAATGGTTCCAGGATGGGAGATCAAATCGAATCATTCCTTCAAAATCATAAGCAATCGAATATAAGCTTTGATTATATTAATGAGGGTGAGGAGCCAATGGGCACTGCTGGCGCAATTTTCAATATCATTGAAAAAGGTTTAATCAATGACAATCATTTTTGGGTCATTAATGCAGATATCATGACCAACTTTTCTTTTAACGCCATTCAATTAAATTCTGGTGTGATGGGCCATATCATATTGGTTCCAAATCCTGATCACAATTTATCCGGTGATTTTTGTTTAGAGGGAGATAGAGTTACCATTTCCGGTAATCAACGATATACTTTTAGCGGTATCAGTTATTTTTCAATCGACTGCTTCATGCAATCAAAACAGAGATATTTTACACTCGCAGATTTGTTAAGAGAGCATATAGAAAAAGAAATGATTACGGGTCAGATATTTCATGGTGATTGGTTGGATGTAGGAACTGCAGATAGGTTAGCCGAGGCCGAGAATATATGCAGAAGAAGACAAAATAATGAATAAGCAGAAGAAAAGAAAATCAAAAACAATTTTAGCTCAGTCAGGTAGATCGAGTGATTATGCGAGGGGCGCAGTCAATATACCACCTTACCGATCATCAACAGTATTGTTTGATACCTTGAAGGAATACAAAGATTGGGACCATGAGTACTCTACTTATCGATATGGTCGCCTGGGCTCTCCAAACAGCCTTGCACTCGAAGAAGCTTATAGTGAGCTATCTGGTGCATACCGCTCTATAGCGACAAACTCAGGAATGTCCGCAATAAATATTGCCATCAGTGCATTCATGGAGAAAGGGAGCCATGCTTTGGTCACAGAAGGCGCCTATGAGCCAACAGCAGAACTTTTCTCTGGGCATTTATCAAGGTTTGGTGTTGAATTTGATTTTATATCGCCGATGATTGGTGAAGAAATTGTGGATTTAATTCAGCCGAATACAAAAGTGGTTTATTTGGAAGCTCCAAGCTCAAATACATTTGAGATTTTTGACCTGAAAACTGTCATCAATGCAATCAGACAAAGATCCATTGAAATCGGACAAGAGATAGCAATATTATTTGATAATACTTGGGCTGGACCAATTTATTTCAGGACTTTTGAGCATGACATTGATGTAGAAATTCAGGCTGCCACAAAATATGTCGTTGGACACTCAGACGCAATGTTGGGAATCGTAGCATGCAATGAGAAAACCTTCTTAAGGGTCAAGAATTCTGCAAGGAATCAAGGCATTTGTGCCGAACCGGATGCTTGTTATTTAGGCTTAAGAGGACTGAGAACAATGGGCGTGAGAATGGAAGCACAATTTCAGAGCGCAATGAAAATTGCGGCATGGCTTGACGTTCACCCAATGGTTCAAACAGTTCTTTTTCCTCCATTGCCAAGTTCTGAATATTTTCAAAATTGGAAGAATTATTTCACAGGTGGGGGAAGCCTTATGTCAATCGTATTGAATCAAAAATATCAAGATCAAAACTTAGAGAAGTTTTTTGATGACATGCAGATTTTTTCTATGGGATACAGTTGGGGAGGTTTTGAGTCACTTGCTACGCCAGTTAGGATTCAAAAAGACAGGAAGTCTTCTTTAGAGGAATTGGGAAACACTATAGTTAGAATTCATGTTGGTCTTGAAGATACAGAGGATCTGATTTCAGATTTAGACTCTGCATTTAAGAGACTTTGAGTATATCGCTATCAAATTCAAGTCCAATATTACTTATTACTTCATCAGCCAAATCATCCCTATCAACAGATGCCCCCAGTGAAAAAAGATCAGTTGCTTGATGATCTGGATTCCCGCAAATTACAATCTCATTCCAAGCATCAAGATTCATGTGATGATTAATTGCTGCACCATGATAGCTTCCTCTTTTTGTCATTTTTAAGCCAAAGCTTGCAATCTTTTGATGCTTGAAAAAAATGCCTATCTCTTCTTCATTCAATACCAAATCTTGACAATAGGCTGTAATTGCTTTGTGTATAGAGATCTGAAACTTTCTAATAAACTCTTTTGGTTTAATCAAGGCTCTGTGAAAATCCATTAAGATGTAAACAACGATTTGCCCAGGGCCATGATATGTTATTTCCCCGCCACGATCTGTTTTAATTAATGGATGTGGTAAATAAGCAGGGATATTCACTGCATCTGTACTGACACCATAGGTATAAACTGGGTTATGCTCAAGAATCCAAATCTCATCTCGCGTATCTTTCCCGCGGTTATCGTTAAAGGACTTCATCATGAGATTCGCTTCTTGATAGTCCATAAGACCGTAATCTTTGAGAACCATTTTTCTTTTCTTGATCAGATCTTCAAATCATTCAAAAAGAAGCAATGCAGAATCATATAACCATCCCCAAAGACTGTCTTCATTAACTTCTTCCTCTGGGTAGAGGTTGCTTTCAGCAATGATTTTGCCTTCCAGCTTCATGGTGAGTTTTCCGATTGGTTGATCCAATGGAATTGGAGCTATCACCGGTTCGAACACTTCAACAGACGATTCAATCTCATCAATCATGCCTTTTGCTATGGTCAATTCGATCTGATCTCTTGCAACCATTTGAACAGTGTCCGACTTTCCTTTCCAGATTTGGGCTTTGCCATAGCCTTTTCCAGATTCAATAACCATTCTTTCTTCAAAGAAACGAAAACCATAGTTCAGCAGAGCAGTTGCAGCATTGTTTCTCTCATCATCAGATTTGGCTCCAGTGACAACTGCAATTAATCGAGTGCCATCTCTTTCTGCTGTTGCAACTAGGCAATAACCTGCAGACCTTGTATAGCCCGTCTTCATTCCATCGACTGACGCGTCTCTCCTCAATAATTTATTTCTGTTGTATTGAAGAATTGGCTTGCCTGTTTTGAGGTCCTTCGCCTGATCAAACTCGAAAGTTCTCTGAGAGTAATAGTGAAAATGTTCTGGAAACTCATTGATGATCTTTCCTGCAAGCATTGCAATATCAAGCGCTGATGAGTAATGCTCTTCATCTTCAAGACCGCTTGAATTTGTATAATTTGTATTTTTCATTCCAAGTACTTCAGCATACATGTTCATGTAGATTGCAAATGTTTCTTCATTGCCTGCAATATGCTCAGCTAATGCAACACTGGCGTCATTTCCGGAAATTATTATCATGCCCTGAATAAGGTCTTCAACGGTTACATCCATATATTGGTTTAGGAACATTGTTGATCCACCTACAGACATTGCATAATCGCTTACCCTTACTGGATCATCCATCGCTATTTGCTCCTCATTGATGGCATGGAAAACAGTATATGCTGTCATCAATTTGGTAATGCTTGCTGGTTTAATTTGATTTGTTTCTTCTTCACTGGCAATAATTGTTCCTGTATTAGGATTATAGAGAACATAGCTCTCGACCTTTATTTCAGGTGGTTTTGGCACGATAACGATTGAATTAGCTATCGGAGCAAATAGAAGCACTATTAGAAGATTTAAAATTTTAAGCGAAGTTTTCATGGGCATTGGATGCATGAGAGTCAAAACTCTACAATTTTTTTTCAACAATAACATAAAACTATTCTTTTAGGTATTTGGAGAAGGTTTATCAGTCAGATATCAGGTTGATATCAAGGGACAGAGAGCTGAGTTTTCTGATTGCATCCTCATACTCTCTTGATGTTTTTACTGGGCCAATCCTGACTCTGTGGAATGTTTTTCTTTTCGACCGAACCTTGGAAATAAAAACATTGTCTACGCCCAGGCTTTCAATTCTTTTTTTGAGTGAGTTTGCACCATCAGAATTGCTGAAAGCCCCCACCTGAAGTGTAATGCTTCTCTTATTCCTATTAACTATTTTCTCAAATATGCTCAGCGAGAAGATCGACTTCTCATTATTTTTGAAATAATTTGCAGCCTCAGCTTCATTAACAGCAAAAACTCTAACCGGCGATGTTCCGCTTTCAAGCATGTCAATTTTTTTGGCTGCAGCATAGGATAAATCAATCAAACGGTCATCAACAAATGGCCCCCTGTCATTCACTTTGACAATCACTGTTTTTCCATTCCTGAGATTTTGGACCTTCAAATAAGAAGGCAGCGGGAGTGTCTTATGAGCGGCTGTGAAATCATACATATCATATTCCTCTCCGCAAGCTGTCTGTTTTCCATCAAAGTCTGCACCGTACCATGAGGCAATCCCCCTTTTCTTATAGCCTTTGCTAGAAGAAAGTGTTTTATATCTCTTTCCATCAATTTTATATCGTTGCCTTGTATCACGCTTGATGGTGCATGCATCATTTAATATTGAGGTGACTTCTTGTTCCGTCAGATTAAAATTTTTGTCTTCTTGTAGTAGTGAGCATCCTGACATCGTCAGTGTAAAAGAGGATAATAGGAAAAGTAACTTCTTCATATACTTTGATTAATTCAGATAACGTTCGATGGACTCTCCCAGTTGAATCACAACCAGTGCATACATTACATTTCGATTATAAGTCGTTATAACATAAAAGTTATGGTGGCCAATATAAGAATCGCTCCCTAAATCTTGTTCATCTAATTGAATCAATTGCGCTATGGCATCCTTATTAAAGCCATCGATCTCAATGCCATGACTGAGAAGGCCCTGAATTGTTGATGTTGGCTTTATGGTTTTTGAGGACAATTTCGAAACTTGGACTTCATTTGCTGGATAGCGACTGTAAATCTGTTTTGATGTATCCCATCCGTTTTGCTTTAAGTAATTTCCAATGCTCATTAGGACATCATCCCAGCTATCAAAAAGGTCAACCTTTCCATCCGCATTTCCATCAACAGCATAGTTTCTATAACTCGATGAAATGAATTGAGCTGCGCCCATCGCACCGGCATATGAGCCCTTTATATCAAGAATTGAAAAATCTTCTTCTCTGCATAGGTAAAAAAGATTGATCAGTTCGCTTTTGAAGAAACTTGCCCTTGGGGGATATCCAGTGGCAAGAGTATAAAGTGAATCCATAACTTTGTAACTTCCCTGAATTCGTCCAAAATAAGTCTCGACACCTAATATGCCAAGCAAGATCTTTCTGGGTACACCCATTTCAGCAACGGCACGATTAATGATGTCATTGTTTTGTTTTGCAAAAAGGACTCCTGCCGCGATCCTTTTATTTGTGATGAAGATGTCTCTGTATTCTGGCCAAGTTTTTGTTCTTTCGGCTGGTTTTGATATTGATTCAATCAACTCAGGTAAAAACTTCGTATTATCGAAAATATTCATAACATATTGTTCGTCAAATCCATGCTCCTGAATCAATTCATTTATCAGAAGATCCTTTTCTGTTTCTTGATCTGTTGTTGCAATAGTTGGGTATAGACTGATCAATAGAGCTAAATTGAGGACTAGGTATTTTGTTTGGCGAATCATTTTCAAATCCTATTTTGGTATTAAACGTTTATGTGTGTGAAGTGACATCAATATACCGAGACTTGCCATGAGAGTGAGGCTGGACGTGCCTCCTTTGCTTATAAGTGGAAGCGGAACGCCAACAACTGGAAGAAGTCCAGTTGTCATGCCTATATTCACGAAGACATAGATAAAAAATGTCAGACTGATACTCGATGCGGCCAATCTTGCAAAGAGGTCATCAGAATTGATGGCAATTAATAGTCCTCTTCCCACAATAAACAGATAAATAGATATTATAAAAAGAACACCAATTAACCCAAATTCTTCTGCCAGTATTGAAAAAATAAAATCAGTTGTTCTTTCAGGCAGGAAATCCAGTTGGCCCTGAGTACCATTTAACCATCCTTTTCCAAACAGACCTCCTGAGCCAATCGCAATCTTTGATTGAATGATATGGTAACCAGCCCCAAGAGGATCTTTTTCAGGATCAAGGAAGGTCAGAACCCTTTGTTGTTGAAATGGGTGAATTGTTTTCCATATGAATGGAAGGCAACCGAGGAAAAGAATAATGGCTGAAAAGAGATAACGCTTTTTTATCCCTGATAAGAAAATGATGACCAATCCAGAAAAAGCTATGAGAACGGACGTCCCTAGATCGGGCTGCTTAAAAATTAGAGCAGTAGGGAGAAGCACGAGCACCAAAGACGCTACAATGTTCGTATTATTCAATGGTATAGATCCAGATGCGATATATCGAGCCACAACCAATGGCATTGCAATCTTGAGTAACTCTGAGGGTTGAAAAGAGATTCCTATATCAATCCATCTAGTGGCATTATTTCTAGTCTCTCCAAAGAAGAAAACCGCGATAAGAAGAATCAAACATATCGAATAAAGCCACGGAGATATTCTTGAGTAAAACAGTGGGCTGAATTGAGCAGCTACGATCATAGCAAGGATTGAGAGACCTATTCTTACGAGATGTGACGTGAGAAAGGCTTCACTGCTGTTGGAGGCAGAAAAAATTGCAATTGCACTCACACTACTTGCTAAAAGGACTGCAATCATTAAGGGTAAATCAATATGAAGTTGATTCATCAATCCTTGTTTCGATTGAATTTGCCAAGTTTCAATTTGATTCAACAACTTTTCTCCCTCCAATTTCTAAGAATTTGTTAAACATTCTTTCTGCAACTGGCGCTGCAGCAACTCGACCGCCACCTCCATTTTCAACAATTACAGCAATCACAATTTCTGGATTGTTTATGGGAGCAAACCCAATAAAGAGTCCATGATCTCTCAATTCTTCAGGCACATCATCTCCAGAGCGCTTATCCATGCTGAAAACTTGAGACGTACCAGTTTTGCCAGCAATATCTGAATTTTCAGGAAAGACACCATATGCAGTACCTCTTCGCTCATTCACAACTGCATTCATTCCATCAAATACTACATTCCAATATTTTTCATCAATATTCATTACATGATCAATTCTTTCAGGCTCAGTTGTTAATATCTCATTAGAATCTTTCAAATTTATTTGTTTTAAAATATGAGGCTTAAATGCGAATCCTCTATTTGCGATGATAGAAGTAGCATATGCCAATTGCATGGGTGTGGCGAGCATGTAACCTTGTCCAATACCAGCAATCACTGTTTCACCTAGATACCAACTTTGGTTTTGCTTTGATGTAAAGTTGTTCCTCTTCCATTCTTGATTTGGAACCACGCCTTCTTTCTCAGAGCCTAAATCCACTCCTGATTCTGCACCCAAGTTGAATTGTTTTAAAAATGCACTCATGCGTTCGATTCCCATTTCAACAGCTGTTTCATAAAAATAAACGTCACAAGAAGCTTGAATCGCTCTCTTTGCATTCACAGAACCATGAGTTGCCCAATCTCTGAATGGTCTGGAGTAATTTGGAAGCTTGAATTCTCCTTCGCATGGCAGATAGTACTCTGAGTCTACAATACCTGTATCGAGGGCACCCAGAGCTAACATTGGTTTAACAGTAGAACCTGGAGGGTATTGCCCAGCTATTGCTCGATTAAATAGTGGTCTCTTTTTGTCCCTGTTTAATTTATCGAAATCAGATTGCGTGAGTCCGAGACTGATAGCTGTTGGATCAAAGGAGGGCATACTGATCATGGTCAGAATTTCTCCATTTCTTGGATCTAGTGCCACGACAGAGCCTTTTTTTCCAGCCATGGACTCATATGCTGTTCTTTGTAATTCGCTATTAAGAGTCAGAATAATGTCATTGCCGGATGTAAATGCTTCTTTTTCTACTTCATTCATTACTCGACCTCTCACATTAACCAATAGCTTCTTTTTGCCAGGCACACCTCTTAGAATATGCTCATACTCTCTCTCAATTGCAGATTTACCAATCTGTTCTTTGCCAGTATAGAAAGAAGGATCAAAGCGCTGGTAGTCACTATTAGAAATAGAGCCCATATAACCTAATACATGAGCATATATTTCATTTTCCGGATAATTTCTAGTTAACCTCGAGTTGATATCAAATCCTTTTAGTAACATTCTGTTATTAGCAAATATTGCCATTTCTCTCTGATCCAAATCTCTTTTAATAACAATGCTTTTGAATTGATAGTTCTTTTGAGCCCTTTGTTCAATGATTGGTATTTCATTCTCATTTAGGAGACCTAATTCTGTGAGGTATAGAAGTGAACCCTTTAGGTTATTCACTTGTTCTGGAACCATCTCCAATTGAAACTTGGGTTTGTTCTCTGCAATTACTTCAATATTTCTATCGTAAATCAATCCTCTTGGTGCCGGGATAGATTGTGTTCTCAATGTATTGTTTATTGATCTGAGGCTCAGTTCGTCCGATTCAATAACCATGAGATAGATCAATCTTGAGATAATAAGACCGCCTAGAAAAAGTATTGTTAAAGAAGAGAATAGAATTCGATTAAGGAAAACAGATCTTTCTGCCTCTTGAGCTTGCCGAGTTTTAAAATTATCTATCACTCTTCAACAAAATAATTTTGTAAGGCTTGCAGTACTCTCATAAAGATTGGCCAAATTAACGCAGCAATAAATATGCTCATCCATTCTTCAGTTATGAAAAGTACGCGACCACTGAATCCTCTTATCCAGAGTGATATCAGGTTTCCAAAGGAAAGTAAAAATAGGGTTACAATCATAATCTGCCAGTCAGGATAAACACGAATCTGGAATCTGAATCGATATGATAAATAACTGATGACAGATAAGATCAGTGCGTTTTCTCCAAGCAAGCCTCCTTGTAGAAGATCCAATAGGATACCTATTATCCATGCTGCAATCACCCCCATAAGCGAAACATTCATTATCGAGAAAAATATGACTGCCATAGCGACCCATTCAATTCTTACCCCATAGAAAAAATCAGGCATAGGCATTATTGTCATCATCGTTGCTAAAAGCATGATTAGCCAGACAAATACGAGATTATTGAGTTTCTTATTCATCCTCAATGACCTCAGTTTGGATGACCCAAATTTCATTAATGATTTTTAGATCTGCAAAAGGTGACAGGTTAATTGTTAAAAAATTTTCACCTTCTGTCCTATTTACTCCTGATATCTCACCGACAGGAAAACCTTCAGGGTATCTTCCTCCTAATCCAGATGTAATAACAACATCGCCTTTTTGAGCTTTTGAATTTGGCGGTATTGAACGGATTTCAAGGCGTTTCATATCCCCAGTCCCATAGGCGATTGCTCTTTCTCCAGTAGTTATAATTTCAATTGGAATTGCATGTTCTAGATCTGTGATAAGTAAAATTTCTGAGGAAAAATATTGATCTCTGATTATGTGTCCTATGATCCCATTCGGATCTGCCACAGCATCTCCAACATTGACGCCATTATTGCTGCCTTTATTGATTATGATTTGATGTCTATCTGGGACTGTATTTGTTGCGATGATATCTGCAAATATGAAATTTCTTTGCCTCTCAGGATACGAGCCAAGAAGTGCATATAGCCTCTTATTCTCTGCATCCAGTTTATAAACTTGCTGTAAATCTGATTTGAGCTGGATATTTTCTTCTTTTAGTTTTTTATTCTCATCAATAATCGAGGATCTATCTAGAAGACTTGTTCTTAAGCTTTCAACAGTATTCTTAGGAAGATTGGCCATGTATGTAATTGGATATGCCAATACTGATAAATATGTTCTGAGTGTTTTTGTATAGCCACCTTGAGAATCCTGATACATCAGGACGCAGGAGAGAATAATCACAAAAATCAGGCGATAAGATGAATAATTTTTTTCATAACGGTGAATTCTCTGACCGGGATTGATTGCCATAATAGCCCGCTATAGAATGACTTAGGTTAGGTCAAAAAAGTCTGCCCCTTTCTCATCTAGGATATCAATAATCCTTCCCCCACCTCGTGCAACACAAGTTAAGGGATTTTCAGCAATTAAAACTGGCAAACCGGTTTCTTCAGCCAAAAGTTTCTCTATGTTTTGAAGAAGTGCGCCTCCTCCAGTGAGAACAATGCCCCTTTCAGCTATGTCTGAGCCAAGCTCAGGAGGGGTTTGTTCCAGAGCTGATTTTAATGCGTTGGCAATTCCTTGAAGTGGTTCCTGCAATGAGTCTAAAATCTCATTGCTATTTAATGTGAATGTTCTAGGCACTCCTTCTGACAAATTTCTGCCTTTGACTGAGATTTCACTGAGAGTATCGCTTGGATACGCACTTCCAATTTCATGTTTTATTTTTTCAGCTGTCGCTTCACCAATGAGAATTCCATAATTTCGTCTGATGAAATTAATGATCGCTTCATCAAAAGTGTCACCACCAATTTTGACTGAGTTTCCATAAACTATTCCATTCAATGAAAGAACAGCAATCTCTGAGGTTCCGCCACCGATATCAACGACCATTGAGCCTCTTGCTTCATGAACAGGAAGGCCAGCTCCTATGGCAGCAGCCATTGGCTCTTCTACGAGGAATACTTTTCTTGCGCCAGCTCCTTCAGCAGATTCTCTTATGGCTCTTCTCTCCACTTGTGTTGATCCGTAGGGTACGCAAACCAATACTCTGGGGTTTGGTCTAAATATTCTATTTCCATGAGCTTTCTTAATAAATGCTTGAAGCATAGCCTCCGTCACAATAAAGTCAGCGATGACACCATCTTTAAGTGGTCTTATTGCTTCAATGGTTCCAGGTGTTCTACCAAGCATTGCTTTAGCATCAGCGCCAACGGCTACAACTGTTTTTGTCGGCTTACCATTTTCACTTCGTAGTGCTACTACAGAGGGTTCGTTGAGAACAACGCCTTTACCCTTGGCATAAACCAGCGTATTTGCTGTGCCAAGATCGATCGAAAGATCATTCGAGAAATATCCAATAATACTCTTAAGCATTTCTTACTTGAAAAAAAACTGAGACAATCCACATACTCTAACAACCTGTAGGATTTTGAGCAACAGGAAGTTATCATTAGTATTATATTTTTTAGCCAATTGTCATGAGCATTGATAAATCAGACATAAAGCACTTATGCAACCTCTCAAAATTAAATTTGGATGAGGATGAGCAATCTGTATTCTTGAGTCAAATGCAGTCTATCCTTGGCATGATAGAGGAACTTCAGGAAGTCGATACGGGAGACATTGAACCAATGGCCCATCCGTTACAAATGTCACAAAGACTCAGAGTTGATGAAATCACAGAGTTTAATGAAAGAGACAAATATCAGAAGAATACAGAATTCGCTGAAGATGGTTTTTATAAAGTACCCAAAGTGATCGACTGATGAAACGTCATACTGTAAAAGAACTTCAAAGCATGATTGCAAATCAATCAGCATCTGTTGAAGAGATTTTTAAGCTATATAGAAATCGAATCAGCAAAATGAATGAATCAATCAATGCTTTTATTTCTATAGAGGATGATGAGTTTCACTTAAGCAGTAAGCAAGTTGATTCAGAGATCAGAGGGCTTCCTTATGCTGTTAAGGATATTTTTTGTAGCGAAGGCGATCAAACAACTTGTGGTTCAAAAATGTTATCAGATTTTGTTTCTCCGTATGATGCCACTGTTGTTAAAAATCTAAGAGAAAAGGGCACAGTCATTCTAGGTAAAACAAATATGGATGAGTTTGCGATGGGCTCATCCAATGAAACCAGTTTTTATGGAAATGTTAGTAACCCATGGGATCTTGAAAGAACACCAGGCGGTTCATCAGGTGGTTCTGCAGCTGCCGTTGCTGCTGGAATGGCACCGATTGCACTTGGGACAGATACAGGAGGGTCTATTAGACAACCAGCAGCTCTGACTGGAATTACAGGACTGAAACCCACATATGGAAGATGCTCGAGGTTTGGGATGATTGCATTTGCTTCAAGTCTCGATCAAGCAGGAATACTATCAATCTCAGCAGAAGATGCGGCAATTTTTCTCGAGCATATGGCAGGATTCGATGAGAAAGACTCTACATCTTCAATGGAGGCAGTCCCTAAGTATACTGACTTCCTAAATAATGACTTAAAAGGAAGAGTTGTTGGTTTACCTAAAGAATTTTTTGATGGTAGCTTAGACTCAAAGTTTCAAAAGCTCGTTACCGACGCCATTCATGAATATGAAAAATTAGGCCTCAAATTTAAAGATATAAGCTTACCCAATATTAAATACTCTGTTCCGACATACTATGTTGTTGCTCCTGCAGAGTGCTCATCTAATCTTGCGAGGTATGATGGAGTTCGATTCGGTCACCGATCAAACGAGAGTAATGATCTTGATACTTTTTATAAGCAAAACAGAAAAGAGGGATTTGGGCAGGAAGTTAAAAGAAGAATCATCACAGGCACATATGTCCTTTCAGCGGGATATTATGATGCATATTATCTTAAAGCTCAGAAAGTAAGGCAGCTTATCAATCAGGATTTTCTGAATGCTTTTAAAGAAGTTGATGTCATTATGGGCCCAACGACTCAACAATCAGCTTTCAAATTAGGAGAAAAGGTCGACGATCCTGTGAGCATGTATATGAATGATATCTATACAATCTCATCAAACTTATCTGGTGTACCTGCTATCTCTCATCCTATCGGCTTTGTTGAAAAACTTCCTTTTGGGTTGCAAATTATTGCGCCACATTTTAAAGAACATGACCTACTGAATGTTACTCATAGATATCAAATGGCAACCGATTGGCATTTGCAAATACCTGAAATGTCTAGAGGGATAGACTGATGACCTGGGAAACAGTAATTGGTCTTGAAATACATGTTCAGCTTGATACCAACAGCAAGATTTTTTCTGGCGCGTCAACCGCTTATGGATCTGAGCAAAATACAAATACTTCGCTGATAGATTTGGGCTATCCAGGTGTATTACCGGTATTAAATAAAGATGCGGTTATGATGGGAATAAAGTTTGGTCTCGCAATTGATGCAAAAATCAGTCGCAGATCAATATTTGCAAGAAAAAACTACTTTTATCCAGATTTACCTAAGGGTTATCAAATCAGTCAGTATGAATTGCCAATTGTTCAGAGTGGGACAATCGAGATCGAGTTAAGTAATGGAACAAGAAAGGATATTGGAATCACCAGAGCACATCTAGAGGAAGATGCTGGGAAATCAATACATGATCGCTTTAATAATGAAACAGCGATTGATTTAAACAGAGCTGGCACTCCACTCTTAGAAATTGTATCAGAGCCTGATATCAGATCTGCCGAAGAAGCATCTTCATATATGCAGAAGATTCATCAACTAGTTAGGTATCTGAAGATATCAGATGGAAATATGCAGGAAGGCTCATTTAGATGTGATGCAAATGTTTCCGTTAGACCGTTTGGACAAAAAGAATTTGGTACAAGAACTGAGGTTAAAAATATTAATTCTTTCCGTTTCGTAGAGAATGCGATCAATTTTGAAGTTGAGAGACAAATTGATCGATTAGAGAATGGTGATGAGATTATTCAAGAAACTCGTCTTTATGATCCAGACAGAGACGAAACTCGTCCTATGAGAAGCAAAGAGGAGGCAAATGATTATCGATATTTTCCTGACCCCGATCTTCTGCCCGTTGAGATTGATGAGGAGACAATCAATAAGATAAGAGAATCCCTCCCAGAGCTATATGATGCAAAAGTAAAAAGATATGTGGAAGATTTAAAGATCAAACAAGTTGATGCTGAAGAAATTTCAAGGAATATGGAAATTGCAGAGTATTTCGAGGCTACAATTGAAAACTTCAGTGACAACGCACAATTGGTTTCAAATTGGATACTATCAGAGGTTATAGCTGTGCTTAATAGAGAAAGCATAGAAATCAGTGCCTTCAAAATAGAGCCAGTCAGACTGGCATCACTTCTATCAAGAGTTGAGGACAATACTATCTCATCTAAAATAGCCAAAGAACTTTTCAACCAAATGCTCACCAATGATGAGACAGTGGATGAAATAATTAAAAAACAGGGGCTTGAGCAAATAACAGATGAGGATTCAATCAGTCAATACGTTACAGAAGTATTAGATGAATTTTCTGAACAAAAAGATCAATACTTGGCTGGTAAAGAGCAAGTATTAGGGTTCTTGGTAGGTCAAGTGATGAAGCGATCCAAGGGTAAAGCAAATCCAAAGTTAGTCAATGAACTCATTATTCGTCAAATAAAAGAATAATATTGAAAAATAGAAACAAATAGTCACATAAAAGACACATTTAAAGACATTTAGCTACAAATAATACAATTATTACTCTTTTTGATAGCAATTCTTTGGATAATATTATTTTTTAGGTCTAAAGCAAGCATCTGATTGAAGACATCGTCGCCCATGATTGATTTCAAGGCAGTATTTGCCATCAATATTCCAATTGTTCCAGCGACTGTTGACAGAACTCCTGCTCCATCACAATCCTCTAAATTTTCATCAAATAAACTGTAAATACAACCCAAACAAGGACCAATATTTTCATGATTAAAGGCCATCACTTGTCCTTCATATCGAATTGCAGTTCCTACTATATGAATTGCATTTGTATTATTGCATGCTTGATTAATTTGTAATCTAGAAGAAAGATTGTCTGTGGCATCAATGATCAGGTCACTTTCATTGACTATATTTTGTAAACTATCGCCCATCATCCTTTCATCATAGGTAGAAATATTTATATCTGGATTAAAATCGCTCAGTGTTGCTTTAGCTGCTCTTGCTTTATTCATTCCAACTTGATTTGGCTTGTAAATGACCTGTCTAGGCAGGTTAGTCTCATCGACTGTGTCATAATCAACCAAGTTCATATTTCCGATACCGGCATTGGTCAAATATAAACTGCACACAGAACCCAATCCTCCTATCCCAAAAATTGTAATGGTTGATTCTGCGAGTCTTTCTTGTGTTTCTTGATCGAAACTTTCAAGGCTTAGATGATTCTGGTATCTGAGCTCATTCATCTGTAAACATGCCGAATGTCGTTCTTGGTATATTTTGAATATCTTTAGAATTATTTATTCTTGAATATCCAGTTTTTTTCATTTCGCTTACACAATAACTTGACTGATCGTAACCATGTTCTAGGATCAGCCAACCGCCATCCTCGAGGTACTCTGGAGCTTTTTTTATTATGTATTCTAAATCACTGACCCCATTATTTTCAGAATACAAGGCTATATCTGGCTCCATAACGATGCCAAATAGTTCTTCCTTTGAAAGTTTTGACCTATCTACATAAGGTGGGTTACTGATTATGAGATCATATTTTTCATCCATAATCTCACTGAACCAGTCAGACGCAATAAATCGAATATCTGATATTTTATGCTTCTGTGCATTCATTTTTGCAATCCTCAGTGCTTCCTCGCTGATATCAATTGCTGTAATACAAGGATTGCTAAGCTCTTTATGGAGAATAATTGATATGATTCCTGATCCAGTTCCGAGTTCGAGAATATTTGGGGATTCGTGATTTTTGAACATTTCAATTGCGTTCTCAATTAACAACTCAGTTTCCGACCTTGGAACCAGAACGGATTGATTGATCAGAAAGTCCATAGACCAGAACTCCTTTTTGCCAATTAGATATGCCATTGGCATGCCTTTGAGACGTGAATCAATCATTGATGTGAATTTATTCATAACTTTTGGGCTGATGCCGATGTCATCTGTATGAAACTTTATTGGATTGATATCAAGTAAGAATGATAAAAGAACTTCTGCTTCTAGTCTGGGAACATTAGATATAGATGATAGCTTTTTGGTTCCTGATTGGATCAATGATTCTGCACTATTCAATGCTGATTCTTCAATCATCGAGTTGTGCCATCTGCTTTGCTGCATTCTCTTGAACCAGCGTATCAATCATGGTGTCAAGATCTCCCTCCATAAACTCTGCTAGATTATATTGAGTGAGGTTGATCCTATGGTCTGTGATTCTGCCTTGTGGATAATTATAGGTCCTGATCCTTTCAGATCGATCACCACTCCCAACCAGCATTTTACGTTCTTCAGCTTGTTGATCTTGGATCTTCTTTTGTTCCATGTCATAAATCTTTGCTTTTAAAATTGACAATGCTTTTGCTCGATTCTTATGTTGTGATCGATTGTCCTGACATTCTGCAACAATACCGGTGGGAATATGGGTAAGTCTAACGGCAGAGTCAGTTTTATTGACATGCTGACCCCCAGCACCTGATGCCCTAAAGGTATCAACCCTAAGATCGTTATTGCTGATCTCTACTTCATTCATTTCATCTGCTTCAGCAATGATTGCAACAGTGCATGCAGAAGTATGGATTCTTCCCTGTGATTCTGTCTTAGGTATTCTTTGTACACGATGCGTGCCAGATTCAAATTTTAATTTTGAAAAGACGCCGCTTCCTTCAACTTTTGCTATGACTTCTTTGAAGCCACCTTGCCCTGTTTCATTTTGATTGAGGATCTCCAATGACCAACCATTCTTTTCGCAAAAACGTGCATACATCCTGAAAACATCCCCGGCAAATATCGCTGCTTCATCACCACCAGTGCCTGCACGGATTTCAAGAAAAACATTGCTCCCATCTCTTGGGTCGCTGCTTAAAAGCATAGGAGTAATCTCATCCTCAATTTTTAAGAGTTGCTCTGAAATACTATCAATCTCTTCCTTTGCAAGATCACTCATACTGCCATCATCATCCTTTATGAGTTCTTCTGCTGCCTCTTTTTCTTCTTCTAGTGATTGATATTTTTCAAAAAGCACAACGACAGGCTCAATCCTTGAGAATTCCTTAGAAAGCTCAACCATTTTTTTACCATCCGATTGTATACCTTCATCTGCCAACTGATTTGCAATAGAATGGTATTGTTCTTGAATGAGCGCTAATTTTTTTATAATGGATTTTTTCATGCTATTTCAATCTTATACTGACCGGTATTTTATACACAAAAAAATTCTTAGTATTGCTAATTTCAGAGGATGTATGGTTTTGTCATTTTTCCTGCTCCTTAGTGGTTGTGCCACCAATCAGAATCAATTGATCATGAAAGAAATAGATTCAGAATTTCTAAATCAATCTTTCATTGTTTCTGGTTCCATCTCGATCAAATCAGAAGCTGGCAGTTTCATTGGGTCATATGCTCTTGAAAATGGGCTTCAGGAATCATTCCAAGTGAATGATATTTTTGGTAGGGAGGTTTTTTTGGCAGAGCCAACCATCAGTAAAGAGCTAATGGGTGAGCTCGACGAGGCATCTTTAGATATTTATCGATACTTTCAAGAGTGGGGTAGCTTTTCATCAATTCTTCTCGCAATCGATGATGTTGAGTCACTGAAATCAAAGCTAAACTTATCAATTAGTTATCAGGGTACTCGGGTTATGCATTCATACACAATGCCAAGGACGATAAGCATAACGGGAAATAATTATGAGCTGACGCTCACGATTAAAAATCTTAAATTCATCTGACGTAAATCACTCCCATCTTGACACTTAGGTTCGTCATCTTCAGAATGACATTTCTGCAACTTATGTAGATTGTTGGGGTGTAGCCAAGCGGTAAGGCAACGGGTTTTGATCCCGTGATGCGTAGGTTCGAATCCTACCACCCCAGCCACTTAGAGTTGCTTAATTTGACTCGATTGATTGAGAAAATATGAAGAAAGAAAAATTAATACTTTTTGCGGGGCCAGCATCCAAAGACTTGGGTTCACAGATAGCAAGATATTTAAATGAGCCACTTGGTTATATTCAGGTTGGAGCCTTCAGTGACGGTGAAACCAGCATTGAAGTTTCACAAAATATAAGAGGGATGGATGTATTTTTAATTCAATCGACTTATCAACCAGGCAATGAGCATCTGATGCAGCTTCTATTGATGGCAGATGCATGCAAGAGGGCTTCGGCCAATTCTGTTTCAGCTGTCATCCCTTATTTTGGTTATTCTAGGCAGGACAGAAGACCAAGGAATACCAGAGGCCCTGTTTCTGCAAAATTGGTTGCGGATTTGATTGAAACTGCTGATATAAAAAGGGTCATCACTGTCGATCTCCACGCAGATCAGATTGAGGGTTTCTTCTCAATTCCTGTCGATAACATTTATTCTTCAACCATTCTGATGAGTGACATGTGGAGACAAGGTTATCCAGATCAGGTCATTGTTTCTCCAGATGTAGGTGGTGTCCAAAGAGCAAGGGCAATTGCCAGGAGATTAGGTAATGCAAGTTTGGCAATCATTGATAAAAGGCGTGAAGCAGCCAATAAATCTGAAGTAATGAACATCATTGGCGATGTTGATCAGAAAACGGCGATCATATTCGATGACATGGTTGATACTGCAGGCACGCTCTGTAATGCTGCAGCTGCGCTGAAAGATAAGGGTGCTTTGAAGACTGTCGCTTATGCTGCTCACCCTGTTCTATCAGGACCGGCAATCGAGAGAATAGCTGATTCTGAACTTGATGAGCTTGTTGTCACTGACACCATTCCATTGACTCAGGATGCAAAAGATACAGGAAAAATTAGACAACTTACGATTGCTGAGCTTTTGGGGGAGACAATAGAAAGAATTGTAGCTGATCAATCGGTCAGTTCTCTTTATGCAGAATAGGACGATTTTATCGTCACTTTTCTCTAGCCACATCGCTTAACTTCGGTTATCATTTGCGACCATTTTCGAATTAACAGATTTGAGGAATTAAAAATGGCTACAGATTACGATCTGAATACAGTTTCAAGAGAAGATGTTGGTACTAGTCATTCTAGAAGAATGAGGCGTGAAGGCATGGTTCCTGCTGTAGTCTATGGTGCTGGTAAAGACACCGTCAAGGTATCCATTAGTCATAACGAATTACTCAAAAAGTTAAACAATGAAGCATTCCTCAATAGTATTTTAACCATCGCAGTCGATGACAAAGAAGAATCTGTCTTGATCAAAGACATTCAAGTTCATCCAGCAAAAAGGCAAGTCATGCATTTGGATTTACAGAGAGTTCGTTCAGATGTTGCCATCAAGGTTTCTGTGCCTCTTGCTTTCATCAATGATGATACTGCGGTTGGTGTGAAACTCGGTGGTGGAACCGTTACACCATTAATGAATGAAGTTGAAATCAGTTGTCTGCCAAAAGATCTTCCTGAGAGGCTTGAAGTTGATGTTGAAGCACTTGAATTGGATGACATGCTTTACCTTGAAGACATTGTTCTTCCTGAAGGAGTTGAAATTTCACTTCTGACACAAGAAGAGCCAGCCAATGAGCCGATTGTTGCGGTCAGATTACTGCAAATCCAAGAAGAAGAGCCTGAAGTTGAAGAATTGGCTGA
>DMGO01000147.1:23074-24252 GCA_003449795.1 Gammaproteobacteria bacterium
CCTCTTGTAGACCATGCGTCCTGCAAACATCATTCCAAAAATTTTTATCGGTCTTGGCAATCCAGGTGATCGATACCAGCATACTCGCCACAACCTAGGATATCTTTCTATTGACTCCTTTGCAGATAGACATCAGTTGGGTGATTTAAAAGTTGATAAGAAATCAGATGGATCAATCCTTAAATCTATCCTGCATGAGAAAGAATTTCTATTGTTCAAATCATCACGGTACATGAATGAGAGTGGACTTTCTGTGAATCGACTCAGGAAGTATCGAAACACCAGCATGCAAGATATCTGCATCATCCATGACGACTTGGATTTAGATGTAGGAGAGGTCAGAATCAAATATTCTGGTGGTCATGGGGGCCACAATGGTTTGAGAGACATTATACAAGCATGTGGCAGCAAAGATTTCATTCGTATCCGAATGGGCATTGGACATCCTGAGAAAGATGAAGTAATTGATTATGTTTTATCCAAGCCTAAAAAAGGTGAAAAGGAAATTTTAGAGCAATCCATTTATCAGGCAGCAGAGGCAATGGATTCATTATTAATAAATGGTCTGGATGAGACCATGAATCGTTTTAACTGATTCTCTTCTCTGCTCTATTCGTCCCTTCACCCAGAGCTTTTAGTTTTTGTTTTGCTGTCTCTACTGAGATTGGAGCCATCCCACAGTTAGTACAAGGGATCAGCCGCTCTGCTTCAACATGATCGAGTGCAGCAATGATATTCATTTCAACCTCTTCTGCGGTTTCAATGTGATCTTTAACAACAGAAATAACACCAACCATAATCTCTTTATCAGGCAGCAGTCTCATCAATTCAGCAGGTACTTTAGAGCCTGCAAATTCGAGTGAAACTTGATCAATATTGCTCTGATTAATGGCTGGGAAAAGTTCTTCATATTGCCTCCATTGATCGCCCAATGTTTTTTTCCAATTGAGGTTTTCTTCAATGCCATAGCCATAACAAATATGAACCGCAGTTTTGCAATCAAGACCGTCAATTGCCATTTCCATCGCGTCCATTCCCCATTCGGTGCTTTCTTTTAAAAAACTATTGAAGGCAGGTTCATCAAATTGAATGATATCGATGCCTGCTTCGCACAATGATTTGGCCTCATCATTCAAGAGTTTTGCAAACTCCATGGCCATTTCTTCCTTATTGGCATA
>DMGO01000161.1:0-8123 GCA_003449795.1 Gammaproteobacteria bacterium
GGTATTGTAGCTGGATCAATTTTTCTTTCTGGATTTAGGTATGTTTGAAAATCATTTCCTGATAATCTTCGATCAAGGATCTCAACCACTCCAATTTCAATGACACGATGACCTGACTCAGCTGAAATGCCAGTGGTTTCTGTATCTAGAACAACTTGTCTCATGAGCTCTCCAACACGTCATCCAAGCCCTTATTGGCAAGTAAATCAGCTCTCTCATTGAATTCATGGCCCGCATGCCCCTTAACCCAGTACCAATTGATTTTATGTTTACTGGTGAGATCATCCAATTGAACCCAAAGATCAGCATTGACTACAGGTTTCTTTTTTGAATTTTTAAATCCATTTACTTTCCACTTGAAAATCCACTCAGTGATGCCCTGCTTCACATATTTAGAATCTGTGTATATATCGATCTCGCACATCTCTTTCACCGTTTCAAGAGCCTTGATTGCTGCCATTAGCTCCATGCGATTATTCGTTGTATTGTCCTCTCCGCCAGAAATTTCTTTTTCGTGATTATCAAACTTGAGTAAAGCGCCCCAGCCACCAGGCCCAGGATTGCCTCTGCATGCACCATCGGTATATATCTCGATTCTTTTCATCTCACTGATTAAAAATTTGAAATCCAATTATTTATTTTAATGTAAAATGTCGAAGTTGTATCCTAGAACTAAATAGGACAGTTAAAAAAATTAAACCAGGGGGATCCATTGGGAATCTTAGAAGGAAAAAAAGCACTGATTGCTGGAATAGCAAGCAACAGATCAATTGCTTATGGTGTGGCAAAATGCATGCATCGTGAAGGTGCAGAATTAGCATTCACCTATCAAACAGAAAAACTTAGACCAAGGGTCGAAAAATTTGCCAAGGAATTTGGGTCCGATATTTGTGTTGAAATGGAAGTCTCTTCAGATGAAGGGATTTCTAAAGCATTTGATGATCTAAGATCCAGCTGGTCAGATTTTGACATCATGGTTCACTCCATTGCATTCGCTCCAACTGAAGAACTCAAGGGATCATTTATTGAATCTGTAACGCGAGAAGGCTTTAAGACCGCTCATGAAATCAGCTCTTTTAGCTTTGCTGCAATGGCAAGAGAGGCAAAATCGATGCTGAATAATGATGCCTCACTCATGACTATGACTTATCTGGGTTCTGTTCGATCGGTACCCAACTATAATGTCATGGGTCCAGCCAAAGCCAGTCTTGAGTCCACTGTTCGTTTTATGGCTGCTGACTTAGGGCCTGACTCAATTCGGGTCAATGGAATATCAGCAGGACCTATAAAAACGCTCGCAGCTTCTGGTGTAAGTGGTTTTAGATCGATGCTCAAACAAGTTGAATCAAAAACATCCCTTAGAAGAAATATCACCATCGAAGATGTAGGAAATACAGCTGCGTTTTTGGGTTCTGATTTATCAGCTGGTATGACAGGAGAGATACTTTATGTCGATGCTGGTTATCGAAATTTGGGTATGAATTTTGATATGGAATAGATCTGGATTAAAGATCGAATAATCCTTCATAAAGACCTGGTTCAATAAATACCTCTGCATTGTCCCTCAGTGATTGAGCAAGGCCATCCAGATCTTCAGAGCCATATTGCTGAGACAAGTCAGATTTTGCACCACTTCTTTCTTCATCTGAGAAAAAGCTCAGATCTCCTGAATTAACAGAAGATACTTTTGCAATATATACACTGTCTAGCTCTGAGAAGACAATCATCTCTTTATCTATTAGATCTTTATGTAATGAAAAAATGGCTTCAGATAAACCTCTGGGAAAATTTGTTGAATTTCTGAGTATTTGAAAATCTTCACTTTGAATACCATCTTCATTTGCTATTTCAGCAAAGATTACTGAATCCTGGGTCTTGAGGTCCTCGGCATATTCATTTGCAAGGCTCATTGCTCTGTTATTCATCAAAAAACTCTGAATATCAATCTGAACTTCAGAAAATTCTCTGGTTGCTGGCAATCTGTGTGCTTTTGCTCTCGCAACAATTACACTGTCACCAATCTGAAACAATGGAGTATTTTCTCCGAGTTCAATCGAACCTGGGCTAAAAAGCATATTCACCATTTCGGGATCTTGGTGTAAGAATGAAGAACCTGTTCTCGAAAAAGCATCCAAGTTATTTAATTCAAGGCTCATTTTATCGGCAACTGATGCGAGCTCATTGTAGGACTGAAGTGTCAGATCAGCCATTTGATCTGCTAACTCAAATAGCTCTTCTTCTGCAAGAAGTCTTGAGTATTCAAGCTCAAGCTCGTATTCAATGTCTTCAAATGCTTGCTGTTGACCGGTCTTGATGTCATCCATTCTGATCAAATGATATCCAAAGTCTGTTTTAACTGGAGCCGATATTTCTCCAACATTCATTGAGAATAAAGCGCTTTCAAATTCTGGTACGAAAAGGCCCGGTTCAGCCCAACCCAGATCACCGCCTACCGCTGCTGAACCTGGATCATCTGAATATTCTTTTGCTAGATCTTCAAATGTTTCTGTATCCAGTTTTGATTGAATTTCTTCAATCAACTCCGCAGCCTGTTCATCGGTAGTATCATCATCAATTGCTATGAGTATGTGACTTGATTTCCTCTCTTCATTGGTAACAAAGCGATCCAGATTATTCTCATAATACTCTCTTAAGTCATCAGCACTGAATTCAACCTGTTGAGCAACGTCTTCAATATTGATCTCGAGATATTCCACATCTACTTCTTCATTGCTTTGGAATAAATCCAGATTACTCTCATAGTAATCAGTGACTTCAGCTGGATCAATTTCGACTTGATCCATGAATCTAGATGAATCGATGGTCAATAGCTGGCCTGATCGTTCTTGCATTTGTAATTCAATAAATTGAGTGAACTCTGTATTGGTAATAAATGCAGTCTCGATGAACCCTCTTCTCAATTGATTGATTTCCAACTGCAGTCTTAAATCATTTTCAAATTGCTCGATGGTCACACCTTGGCTGGCAAGTATCGCCTTGTAGTTTTCGATATCAAATACACCACCCAAGAGAAAAGTTTCATTTGCACGAATCAGTTCTGCTACATACTCAGGGCTGACTCGATAACCGCTATTGGATAGGTAATCCAAAAGCAAGCGTCTGATGATTAAATCTTCAGCTGCTGACTCTTTGATGGTTTGCTCAAGCACCTCTGGTACTTCATCGCCAAGAAGATCTTGAAACTCGACTAATTTATTTGAAAACTCTTCCTGGAATTCAAATAAAGTGATCTCTTCACCATTCACGGTGATTACCACATCATCTTGAAGCGGCGTTTGGTCCATGTTTCCAAAACTAATAACCAAGGTCATGGATAACAATCCAATGAATACTATTGCGATCCAACCGGTAAATTTATCTCTTATGGTTTGAAGCATGATTCGTAACCTTTATTGAATGGATTCAAATAGACCGGCTGCGCCCTGACCACCGCCTACACACATAGTGACAACACCATACTTGGCTTTTCTGCGAATGAGTTCTCTGGTCAAAGAACCCACCAAACGAGAGCCGGTCATACCGAACGGATGCCCAATTGCGATTGATCCTCCATTGACATTTAAAATGTCACTCGGAAGACCCAAATGATCTCTGATATAAACCACTTGTGATGCAAATGCCTCATTTAACTCCCAAAGATCAACATCATCTTGTGATAATCCAGCTGACTCGAGTAGTTTGGGAATGGCATAGATTGGACCAATGCCCATCTCATCTGGCTCACAACCAACAACAGAGAAGCCTCTGAAGTAGGCCAAAGGTTCCAGTCCAAGCTGTTCAGCTTTTTTTTCACTCATGACAAGTGTGACCGATGAGCCGTCTGAAAGCTGAGATGAGTTTCCTGCAGTAACAGTCCCATTTTCTGGGTCGAATACTGGCTTGAGCGATGAAAGACCCTCAATATTTGTATCAGGTCTATTGCAATTGTCTCCATCAACTATGGTCTCAACTTCACTCTCTTCACCTGTCTCTTTATCAATGACATTCATCATCGTTTTCATTGGAACAATTTCATCATTGTATATGCCGGCATTTTGAGCAGCTGCGCATCTTTCTTGGCTTGATAGAGCATACTCATCTTGAGATTCTCTGGTGACGTTATATCTTTTGGCAACTGTTTCAGCAGTGTCGCCCATTGCATGATAAATGCCTGGCTTCTTTTCCTTTAGCTTTTCATTCTCGAACATAAACATATTGATGTTATTGGGTTGTGTTGTACTGATTGATTCAACACCTCCAGCCATAATGCAATCGGCAAATCCACTCTGAATCTGGGTTGCTGCCATAGCCACAGTTTGCAATCCAGATGAGCAAAAACGATTCACAGTGGTTCCTCCAACTGAAACGGGAAGATTTGATAGGACCGCAGAAGTCCTTGCAATATTGCTCCCTTGTGAGCCTTCTGGATAACCGCATCCCAGAATCACATCTTCGACCATATCTGGCTCTACCTGAGTATGCTTTTCCAATAGATTATTGATGAGATGAGCAGTCATATCATCTGCTCTGGTTTGATTAAACCCACCTCTATATGATTTTGCCAATCCTGTTCTTAGGCTATCTACAATTACAGCTTGATTCATATATTTCCCTTTATTTTAGTTTGGTCTGGCGGAGTAGACTGGAAACTTTGTCCATTCCATTCAAACCGCTATAAAACCTTATATCTACTGTAGTTATTGGCTTGCAATACTACAACCTCCTCTACATTTCTACTACATTTGATGCTACATAAAAATAACAGCATGTAATAGACGAAACATTATAAAACTTGCGATAGCAAAAGACATTAAATATATCAAGAATGAATACTTAGTGAATAGACTTGACTGTCACAAAATCAAAGAGGAATTTTTTAAAAAAAAATTGACTAGTTTTATTGTCAAAGTTAACTTATTTTGATCTATAATTGATTAATTCTAAACAATCTTGGCTTGAAGTAGGGGTAATTGTCCAAAGTTTACTTTACAAGCCAAGATTGCCGACAATTAGAATTTTATCTAATTATCAATTCTGCATTAGAAAGAAATTTTAAATGAAGCACTCAGATTCCTACCTGGATATAAGTACTCATCAGCTGTTCCTTCGCTCATTCCGGCTACAGTTACCCAGTCCCAATATCTTTCATTTGTTAAATTTCTTATTCCTAATTTGAAATTTATATTTTCGTTGAGAGTATAATTAATATATAAGTCATGTGTTGTTCTGCCATCAATCATTAAAGCGTTGGTGCAACCTGATCTTCCACATGAGGGAGGAAGATTTTTCGGACCTGCAGCAACTATCCTATTGATGAAGTTAACACCAATCTTTCCACTATCTGAGGTCCATGCAAAATTAATTTTGAGCTCATCAGGTGAAATTGTTTGAAGATCGTTATCACCATCTTTCCCATCTGCAGTACTAGCGCCAATTGAAGCATAAAGGTTACTAGTCAACTCTGTTCCTAGCTCAAATTCAATTCCATCTGTTTCAACTTCACCTAAATTTGCATACTGATACTGCATGATCCCTTGAATGAAACCTGTAATTGTTCCCTGTATAAAATCCTCGTAATCATTTTGGTACATTGCTAATGACCAATTGTATTTTCCTGATCTACCTCTTACCCCAATTTCATAACCTTCACTGTATTCAGCCTTTATGCTTGGGTTTGGAACAATTGTGTAACCATAAGCAAAGTTGGTATATGTGTTGTATGCATCATTAAAATCGGGATTTCTATAACCTTCTGCATATTGAGCAAAGAGTGAAATGCTGTCGCTAATGTCATAAATGAAGCCGAGCTTAACTGAAACCTCACTGTCGCTTCTAGGTAAAACATCATGATCATTAGGGTTTCCTCTGCCACTGAGTATATCTGGCTTCGCTTTCTGATCGTAGCTATCATATCTCGCACCTAGAACCATTGTGGCCCTTTCATTCAATGATACTCGATCATTTATATAAAGTGCTTTCCTCTCAACTTCACTATCTGGGAATGCCTTGTTGGGAAATATTTCTGGTCCAAAAAATACTTTATTGACTGATTGAGTAATAAGATTTATTTCTGATCTGTCTTTTGGTCTAGAGAATTCTGCAGTTTCAGTCTCTCCCCCAAAAACAATACTGTGTCTACCTGCAACCTTAACCATGTCGAATGAAACACCACTTATTTCTTGGTTAAATTGATAATCCTTTACTTCAAGCATCGGTGTTGGAGGACCAGCAAAACCATTGACAAAAACAGCCTTTGTCTTAGTTGTATGTTGAACTTGATCTGTGTCTTGCGAAAAGAATCGAACACTTCCGCTATCGAATAAATTACTATTTCCTTCAAAGTTCAATACCAGCGAGTATCTTTCTCTATCCATTTGATCATCACCTATAGATTCGCTAACACTTTCAATCTGTGGGAAAAATGAAAATCCTTCGTCTGTTAACAATGAATAACCTGAGTGACTATTTTGAGAATCAATAGTAAAGGTCATATTTGTTGATTCATTAAAATTATATTTAATCTTAGCCAGAATACTGTCATTGTCTCCTTCCATTGGGTTTAGAGTCTCTGTTGCATCACTATGAACTGACATCTCAGTCATATCGGTTTTACCAATTTGCAAAAGGGCTTCAAAATTATTTCGAACCATTGCAGATAAAATTGTGTACTTTGAGAGATTATTTGCGGAGTTAGTCATAATCGTAAAAGAATTATAACTATCACCATTTGAAGCGAGATCGCTTGGATCCTTAGTAGTATATGAAACTGTACCAGCTAATCCGTCTGAACCATAAATTGCTGAGCTTGGACCTTTCAATATCTCAACTCGCTTTAAAAGATCAGTATCAACTAGATCTTTCCCAAAACCACCAGATTGATATGAATCTGCAATCCTAAAACCATCTATAAATAGGTTCACTCGACTATCGCCGATTCCACGAATTATAATCCCTTCATTTCTTGCTCTACCAGAATAGGTGCCCTTTGGGGCAGATACGCCAATTGTATTTTCTAAGAGCTGAGGTAAATCATTAACCATTCTTATCTCTATATCTTCCTGTGATATGGATGCAACAGAACCAATAACATCGCTAGCAGGTGTTGGTATTTTTGTAGCTACTGAAATAATCTCCTCGATTCGATCTTCAGTTTGAGCCTGTAATTGAACTGAAAAAGTTAAAGAAAGGCTAATAAAGAAGTAAGTTCTTAAACCTAGATTCTTAATGTTCATAATGATAAATACTCACTTATTAGTTTTAATTGAGAATGATTATCATTTACATTTAGAGAAAAATCAATAGAATATTGATATGAAAATAGAATTCCTCAAATCTATAGCATTAAGCTTTATTCTAATCTCAAAAAGCGGCTTTGCATGCGCCCCTGTTGAAGACTCGTCTAGAATCACTGCTGCTGGAGGATCAATTACTGAAATTCTTTATTCAATTAATGCTGAGAAAAAAATTGTTGCTGTTGATATAACCTCTTATCATCCTGAAGAAGCAACATCTCACCCATCTATAGGTTATGTAAGAACTCTATCAGCTGAGGGTATCTTATCTTTAAATCCAACCTTGATAATTGGAGAAGACGATATGGGGCCTCCTACCGTAATTAATCAAATTAAAAGAACCGGAATTGATGTCTCAATTATCCCAGAAGAACATTCTGCAGAAGGAATCATCAACAAAATTAATTGCATAGGAAACATTATTGGGATGAAGGAAGAATCTCAAAAATTCATTAAATCCAAAATATTGCCTAAGATCAAAGAACTAAATCAATACTCTATTAAAAATACTAAGGAAAAGAAAAAAGTAATTTTCATACTTGGCCTCCAAAGTGGGTCGCCAATTATCGGGGGTCTTAATACATCTGCAGATGGTTTTATTAAAATGATCGGCGGCATAAATTCAATGAATGAATTTGAAAATTGGAAACCTGTTAGTGCCGAATCAATAATCTCATCAGAACCAGATGTTATTCTAGTTACGGCTAGAGGACTGAATGCTTTTGGGAATATTCAAGCATTAAAGAATCATCCTTCTTTGTCACTGACTCCAGCTGTAAAAAACAATACTATATATTCAATGGATGGTATGGCTATGCTTGGCTTCTCTCC
>DMGO01000034.1:0-1162 GCA_003449795.1 Gammaproteobacteria bacterium
TAAGCCTCTGCCAAGAAAAAGTCATCTGAAACGCCTCCACCACCATGAACTTGTATTGCTCTGTCAATCACATTGCAAGCCATTCTTGGGCCAACAACTTTGATCATACTGATTAGGTCACTTGCTTCTTTGTTGCCATACTTATCCATCTTATCAGCCGTCTTGAGTGTGAGTAATCTGGCCTGCTCGATTTCGCTTGCAGAAACAGCAATCGATTCTCTCACGGAACCCTGTGCACTCAAAGGCTTGCCAAAAGCAATCCTTTTTTCTGCTCGATTACACATCATTTCAAGGGCTCTACTTGCCATGCCAATCAACCTCATACAGTGATGAATTCTCCCTGGACCAAGCCTGCCTTGTGCAATTTCAAAGCCTCTTCCTTCTCCCAAGAGCATATTCTCAACTGGAACTTTGACATTTTTAAACTCAACCTCAGCATGTCCATGTGGATAGTCATATCCACCAAATACTGAAAGTGGTCTGATCACATTCACTCCAGGCGAGTCCATAGGGACGAGAATCATTGATTGTTGTTTGTGTCTGCTCGGATTATCTGGATCAGTTTTACCCATGAATATGATTAACTTACAATCTTCATTCATTGCGCCAGAGCTCCACCACTTTCTTCCATTGATGACATAGTGATCACCATCTCTGATAATGGGCGACTCAATATTGGTTGCATCGGATGATGCCACAGCAGGTTCAGTCATACAGAAAACAGATCTGATTTCACCATTTAATAGAGGAGCTAACCACTCAGCTTTTTGTTCATCAGTTCCATAACGATCCAATACTTCCATGTTGCCAGTGTCAGGTGCGCTGCAGTTGAAGGCCTCCGAACTCCACGGCGCACGGCCCATGATTTCAGCAAGCGGAGCGTATTCTAGGTTATTAAGTCCAGCACCATTTTTTGAGTCTGGAAGGAAAAGATTCCAAAGTCCCGCATCTCTCGCTTTAGATTTTAATTCCGACATCATTGGTGCCGCCTTCCATTTGTCCTCTGTCGTTTTGAAGTGTTCAGCATAAGCTGCTTCATTGGGATAAATATTTTCATCCATGAAGGAATTTAATTTACCTATAAGATCCAAAACTTTTTCTGAATAATCGAAGTTCATATTTATTTCCTTAGTTCTTTTTCCACTATATCGTAGTATGCCTT
>DMGO01000034.1:1574-3824 GCA_003449795.1 Gammaproteobacteria bacterium
GTTCTCCATGGAACATCATCATCGCTCAAAAGCCTTTTAGCTTCAAATTCTTGATAGTTCATTTTAATCACCGGATCGCAGTTTTGATCCTCAGAGGCCAATAAACGTTTTGCAAAGTCAATTAAGCGCCCATCATTCATTTGATGAATGATTTCAATCTTGTCTTCTGTGGATTCTGTTTTTAAAAATGCTTTGCTCAGCAGCCTGTCATGTGAATCGATGAATTTTGTATAAATTTGGGATTCAGAATAATCTGGTTTTTCCCAAGGCGTTCTTTTTTTTGCATTGATATCACAGGCAATAACTACTGACTCTTTGAATCCAATGTTCTCCTGAATTTTTTGAGCTCTTGTTCTGGCTTCATCAAATGATAATCCATTCAGTTCACATAAGCTTCCTGGAAGCAAAACAGGACTTCCATTCGCTTTGATATTGAAAAATGGCGATCCTTTTTTATTTATTATTGAGGCAATCTCCTCGGCTGTCAGATAGATATAATCATCTGGATCAAATGACAGATCAAAGAGAACGAGATTATTGGCATATGATGGATCTTGGCAAATAAAGGTTGGTGTTCTCTTTACTGCAATACGTTCCTTATATTTGACTTCACCAAAATTTAAAAAGAGATTTTCTGACAGCAACTCAATGACCCTTTTTTTGTTTCCAGATCCCAAGGCTGAATAAAATACTTCTGGAACTTTCTCTTCAATGAGTTTCGCGAGCTTCAATAGTGTTTTAACATCATCCACAGCCGCATGAGCATCACCCGGATCAATCCCATTCGTTGTTGCCATCAGTTCCTGTTTTAAAATCACTTTTCCATCTTGATCTTTATGGAAAGCAATTCGATTTGGAAAAAAACAATAGATGGTCTGAGCTAGTGAATAAAGGTCTATATGCAACCGATCTTCTGCTGCTTTAACCAATAAATATGGATCGAAAAGATGTGCAAAAAAAGAGTGTCTTAAAATGATTAGATCATAGGCAGCACCATTGTAGGTTACCAAGGCCTTGTCATAGCTTGTTTCTAAATATCGAGCAATTTTATGAACGAGATCAAATAAGGACAAAGGTTCATCCATCAGCTCCAATGGATTGATATTTGTCACATTCAAAGCGCCGGCATCTGGAAGGATATGATATGGCAGGCGACATTTATCATCGACGATAATCTCAGGTGATTCAAAATTTAGATTTGTCTCTAAAATGGCTGCTGACGTGGGTCTTTCGTATTCAATGTTTCGATTGAGCCCAGTTGTTTCAAGATCTAAACCAATCAGATTTTTTGACTCAAATTCATCTTTTGAGTTTTCCCAGGTAAATTCTTTCATCATCATTTTCGCAGCTTTCTATCAAACCAATTAGACTGTATGATTGATCAATATGCAAAGGAAGAATCTACTTTCCAGAATTTTTATTTTCACACTGATTGTCTCTCTCATCTCATGTGGACAAACAGGAGAGCTTTATTTGCCAGACCAAAAGGAAGACCTCGGGATTGATACTCTAGAACACTCATTGAAATCGGATGAGTAAAGAAAAATTATTACTGGTAGATGGTTCCTCCTATTTGTATAGAGCATTCCATGCGCTCCCTGATCTGAGATCATCAGATGGGAGACCAACTGGAGCGATCTATGGTGTTCTGAATATGCTCCAAAAGCTGATAAAATCTGAAAGTCCAGACTATCTTTCGGTCATCTTTGACACACCGGCCAAAACTTTTAGACATGATATTTTTCCTGATTACAAAGCAAATAGACAAAAAACCCCAGAAGACTTAATCGCTCAGATTGAGCCACTGCATCAACTCATCATTAATCTTGGATTACCGCTCATTGCAGTTGATGGAGTTGAGGCTGATGATGTGATTGGAACCCTTGCACTAGAAGCCGATAAGAAAGGCATCAAAACACTGATCGCAACTGGGGATAAGGATATGGCGCAGTTGGTCACAGAAAATATTCATCTCATTGATACGATGAAGGACCTCAGAATGGGTCCTGGAGAGGTCAAGGAAAAGTTTGGTATTCAACCCGATCGATTTATTGATTATCTGACACTGGCAGGCGACACATCTGACAACATTCCTGGCGTAGAGAAGGTGGGTCCCAAGACAGCGATCAAGTGGATTAATGAGTATGGATCTTTAGACGGTGTGATTCAAAACGCTGATCAAATCAAAGGCAAGATTGGCGAGAATCTCAATACAGCTTTAGATCGGCTCGATTTATTCAAGACCTTGGT
>DMGO01000010.1:0-7716 GCA_003449795.1 Gammaproteobacteria bacterium
TATTCGCTATGAAGGACCAAAGGGGGGGCCTGGCATGCAAGAAATGCTTTATCCAACCAGTTATTTAAAAGCAAAAGGACTTGGTGAAAAGTGTGCACTGATCACCGATGGAAGATTCTCAGGAGGAACGTCTGGCTTATCCATTGGGCATATTTCTCCTGAGGCTGCATCAAAAGGCTATATTGCGCTTATCAAAGATGGTGACATCATTAATATCGACATACCAAAAAGATCCATTGATGTTGATCTCTTAGATGAAGAATTGGAAATCAGAAAAAAAGAAATGGCTTCTCTTGGAAAAAAAGCGTGGAAGCCTCATAAAAGAAATAGAACAGTGAGCTTGGCGCTACAGGCATATGCATTATTGGCATCATCTGCATCAGATGGTGCTGTAAGACAAATTGAAGGAATCATTGATGATGAGTAATACAAAGGTAATCGGTATATTTGGCGGCACGGGTGCCTTGGGATCTGCGCTATCCAGAAAATGGTCAAAATCAGGACATCAAATAATCATAGGTTCTAGAAATGCTGAGAAAGCAATTTCTGTGGCCGATGAAATCAATGCTGAAATTGGAAATAGCAATGTCACTGGAAGTGATTTAATGGAAGCAGCAAAAAATTGCAGTATTGCCATCCTTGCTGTTCCCTACTCTAGTCATTCAGAGACGCTTCATCAAATCAAACCATTTCTCAGTGGAAAGATTTTGGTCGATACAACTGTCCCTCTGTCTAAACCTGTAACCAAAGTAAATCTCCCAAAGTCAGGCTCAGCTGCACTAGAGGCGCAGCTGCTACTTGGTGATGAGGTTCAAGTAGTCTCTGCTTTACAAAATATTGGCTCCCATTTGGTAGGGTCAGAAGATTCTATTGATGCCGAAGTCTTGGTATGTGGTAACTCACATGATGCGGTTGATGAAGTCATTAGGCTTATAGGAGACCTCGGACTCAACTGCTGGCATGCAGGCTCAATTGAGAACTCAGCTGCTGCTGAAGCATTGACATCGGTTCTCATTGCGATCAATCAAAAACATAAATTGAAGTCTTCGGGCATAAAGATAACTAGCCATTAAGATTAAAGATAACTCACTTATATGAAGAAATTAAATGCAGTGTCAGAGATCACTCTCACTGCGATTCAAAATATACCCGAAATTAATGCGGGTGAAGAGATTGCAAGCATTATCAATCAATGCATTGAAGCTCAAGAATACAGTCTGAAGAATAATGATGTCTTAGTCATTGCACAAAAAATCATTTCTAAATCTGAAGATCGATTTGTTGATTTAAAAACAGTAAAACCATCCGATAAAGCATTAAAAGTATCAAAAGAAGTGGACAAAGACCCAAGATTGGTAGAGCTGATACTTCAAGAATCAAAGCAAATTCTCAGAGCATCAAAAGGTATTCTGGTGGTTGAGCACAAACTCGGGCACATACTTGCAAATGCTGGAATAGATCGATCAAATGTTGGCAGAACTGATGATCATGTGCTTTTGCTGCCTAAAAATCCTGATGAATCAGCACAGAATATTAAAAATTATTTTGAAAATAATTCCAAAATTAAGATTGGCGTCTTAATCACCGACAGCATTGGAAGAGCATGGAGATTAGGCACCACCGGTCATGCATTGGGTTCTTCTGGTATAAAGACTCTTATTGATATGAGGGGCAGTGAATGTGATAGAGATGGAAGGCTATTAGAAACAACAGTCATTGGTGTTGCAGATCAAATTGCATCTGCATCTACACTTTTGATGGGTGAAAGCTCTGAGGGTACTCCAGTAGTAATCGTAAGAGGTTTGGACTTGTGTGATGACTCTGATACTGTGAGTGATTTGATCAGACCGAAAGAGGAAGACTTATTTCGATGAAATATCCTGATACCAAAATCGTTGCATTGTGCGGTGGCATTGGTGGGGCAAAACTAGCCCTTGGATTGAACAATATCCTTGATCAGAAGAATCTAAGTATTATCACAAACTCGGGAGATGATTTTCTATATTTGGGTTTTTATATTTGCCCTGATATCGACACAGTGATTTATACACTTGCCGATGTAAACAATCCTGATACTGGTTGGGGAAGAAGGGATGAAACATGGAAGACGCTTGATGTTCTAAAAGAATTGGGTGCAGATACCTGGTTTCAGCTCGGAGACAAAGATCTAGCATTGCATCTTTTCAGATCGAAAGAAAAAAGAAAGGGTGAACTCTTGACCACAATAACCAGAAAAATTACAAATAAATTTGGTCTAAAAACGAATATACTCCCAATGAGCAATCATGCAGTGCAAACCATACTTGAAACAGAAAATGGTGAGATATCTTTTCAGGATTATTTTGTGAGACAAAAATGCAGGCCAAAGGTCTCGAATATTCTTTTCAAATCCAAAAAACCAGTGGCAACAGATGCAGTTAAAAAAGCACTATCGGATAAAAATTTAGATGGGATCATATTCTGCCCTTCCAATCCTTATTTAAGCATTGATCCCATACTTTCAATCGATAAGATTAAAAAACTGATCGAAAATCAAAAGAAACCAAGGGTGGTTGTTTCTCCAATTGTTGGCAATGATTCAGTAAAAGGGCCAACATCTAAATTAATGAATGAAATGGGTATCGAGGTTTCTTCTACTTCCATCGCAGAACACTATAAAGGTTTAATCGATGGGATCATTATTGATGAGAGTGATGGAGAGCAAACAGACAAAATCAAAGAAATGGGCATTGAAGTCAAGCTCTCAAAGATCATTGTTAAAACCAAAGAAGAGAAAATCAGGCTTGCAAAAGAGAGTATTGCATTCATTGAGGAGATTGCATCTTAAATGTGGGTAATCATTCCCATAAATGATTTTTCTAGATCATTCAGTAGGCTCTCATCGATCCTTGATCTGGAGCAAAGAATCAAGCTTGCAAAAAACTTATCCAGTCGATTGATTCATAAAATGACTGATTTAAATGAAGTCGAAAAGATTGTTGCATTCACATCTGAAAAAATCTGGGCGAATGAATTAAATCATCCAAAATTAATTGTTCGAAGTGATGAGGATACAAAACCTCTAAAAGAGAAGATCAATTCCGTTGCCGATTGGGTTCATAGCATGGGTGCAAAAAAAATGATGTATTTATCCATTGATCTCCCGCTTTTAGAAAAGGAGGACATCACAGAAATGATTGACTCACATAAAGATGGTCTGACGCTTATAGAAGCAAAAAAAGACGGGGGCACCAATGCGTTGATCAGTGACCTGCCCAGGAGAATCAATTTTCAATTTGGCACAGACAGTTTTCAGAAGCACATAGAAGCTGCAAAATCAAAAAAGCTAAGCATTAATATTCAATCGATAGAGAGATTGAGCTTTGATCTTGATGATCATGATGACTGGGAATTACTCATCAAATATTACCAACCAGAAAAAAACCCTCTGGAGATATCAAATTAGGATTGTGTTGAGCTGATGAAAAGGCTATAAATGAATGATGTCAAAGCATGAATTAGATCATTACTTAACTTCTCTCAACTCTTACGAGTTAAGTGATCTAATGCAAAAAGCAAGAGAGATCAGAGGGGATGATTTGAAGATCATCACCTACTCCAAGAAAGTATTTATTCCCTTAACAGAACTTTGTCGTGATGTTTGCCATTACTGTACTTTTGCAAAAGCACCAAAAAAGCTCGATTCACCTTATTTAGAGCCTGAGGAAGTTCTCTCGATTGCGGAGCAAGGTAAAGCCCAATATGTCAAAGAGGCCTTGTTTACACTCGGTGAGAAACCTGAAATGAGGTATCAGGTTGCAAAAGATCATTTAGAAAAATTGGGTTTCAAGACAACAATTGAATATCTCGGTTCAATGTCAAAACTGGTCTTCGAGGAAACTGGTTTACTGCCGCACCTGAATCCTGGAAACATGACAATTGAAGAAATGGAGAAGCTCAGGGAATTTTCTGTATCAATGGGCATCATGCTGGAATCCAGTTCAGAACGACTATGTCAAAAGGGTGGACCGCATTATGGATCACCTGATAAACAACCGACGACTCGACTGGTAACATTAAAGAATGCAGGAAAACTAAGGATACCCGTTACCACTGGTATTCTCATCGGCATTGGCGAAACGATTGAAGAACGAATTCAAAGCCTTCTTGATATAAAGAATCTGCATGAAGATTATGGTCACATTCAAGAAGTAATCATCCAGAACTTCATCCCTAAAGAAAATACTAGAATGAAAAAGCATTCTGCTGCATCCAAAGAGGATCTTCTCTGGACACTATCTGCAGCAAGAATCATTTTTGGCAAAAAAATGAATATACAATGCCCACCCAATCTGAATTCTGATTATCTAGATCAAATTTTAGATTGTGGAATCAATGATTGGGGTGGCATTTCACCAATCACGATAGATCATGTCAATCCGGAGTCACCTTGGCCACAAATTCAAGAATTAGAATCCTTAACAAATGATAAAGGATTGGAGCTAAATGAACGTCTAGCGATTTATCCAGAATACATAAAGGATGAATCTTGGTATGACAAAAACTTACAATCTGGGATCTTGGAACTTTCCGATTCTTCTGGATATGGAAGGCATGATCAGTGGCGATGCGGCGAGTCATTAACTATTCCTGAATCAGGAAATCATGATCATTGGATAACCAATAAAACAGAAGATATATCTCATGAAATTATGGGAATACTTGATAAATCTTATTCTGGATCTGATTTGGATCATGATGAAATCACCAAGCTCTTTCATACGAGAGGATCCGATTATCTCTATGTACTCAATCATGCAGATAAACTGAGACAAGAAATAAATGGTGACAAAGTCACCTATGTGGTGACAAGGAATATCAATTACACAAATATTTGTAAGTATTCATGCCATTTTTGTGCATTCTCCAAAGGAAAAACAAAAGAGAATTTAAGAGGTAAACCCTATCTGATCGATAATAATGAGATTGCAGATAGAGCATTGGAAGCATGGTCCAAGGGCGCAAAAGAAGTATGCCTTCAAGGTGGGATACACCCGCATTATGACGGTTATACATATATCGATATTTGCAAAGCAATTAAAGAACGAGTTCCTGAAATACATATTCATGCATTTTCTCCTTTGGAAGTTACACATGGGGCTAGCTCTTTGGGTCTTCCAATTGACACATATCTAGAAAAGCTCAAACAAGCTGGCTTGAGCACAATGCCTGGCACTGCTGCAGAAATCTTAGATGACGATGTCAGAAAAAATATCTGTCCAGATAAATTAACTTCTCAGGAATGGGTTGATGTCATCAAAACAGCACATAGAGCAGGTATAAAAACCACATCCACAATCATGTTCGGACACACGGAGCAACCGTCTGATTGGTCCACTCATCTCATTGAATTAAGGGAGCTGCAAAAAGAAACAGGTGGCATCACTGAGTTCATACCGCTTCCATATGTCAGCATGGAATCTCCAATGTACAAAAGGGGGAAAGCGAGACCAGGGCCAACATTCAATGAAGTATTGCTGATGCATGCGGTGTCGAGAATAGCTTTAAATCCCTATATAAATAATATTCAAGCAAGCTGGGTAAAACTTGGTAAAGAAGGTACATTGAGTTGCCTCAATGCTGGAGTAAATGATATGGGCGGCACTCTAATGAATGAATCAATTTCCAGAGCTGCAGGCAGTATTCATGGTCAAGAATTTGAAGCAAAGAGGATGGAAAAGTTTATAAAAGATTGCGGGAGATTACCTCAGCAAAGGAACACACTCTACGAATCAATTCATTCAGATGAGTTGTCAGAAATACCTTTTGACGTCAGCGTTACACACATGCAGTCTTTTCTAAACAGTGCACATCCAGTTGTTTGATTAGCGATTTATCCAGTTGTTTGATTAGCGATTTGGGTTTTTGGGAAACCATCCTTTTTTAACCCTACCCTCTTGCTCTATCAACTCTCCAATACTCCAAAGACATGAGAAGCCAAACACACCTAGAAAAATTGAGAAGAAAAGATTAGCGGTGTAGAGGGACCATATTACGAAACCCCAGCCGATAACAAAGAAAACAGGCCAGACCTTCTTTCCAAAATAGTACTCAACTTTAATTACTACCGGATGAAAAATACCGATAATCACGAAGACGATTACGCCCATTGCAAGTCCTTCGAAGTGCACATTCCCTCCTTTTCTATGAATGCTCGACGAGATTATGACGAAATTATATCAAGACTTCGGGGATTTGATAGTTTTAGATTGATTCTAATGCAGTCTTTTTGAACACTGATTTAAAGTGTCAGACTTAGAGTCTACATTTTCCTTAGAGATGGATTCTTTATAGGCTGTTTGAATCATCATATTTAATGAACAAAAGTAACAAATATCATGATCATTGCACCATCTATAATAGATAGAAAACACTCTTGTCAGAAACTTAAAAAGGCTGGTCCGAATTGATATAAATTCAATTTCATTTTCGAGATCTTCCTGCGTTGATAGTAAATTAAAATACTTCACTTTCCTCTCAACAGCTGTTTGCTCTTCACGGAATTTCTGAATTAAGACAATCTCTTCTTCACTTAAATTATAATTTTCTTCTTTCATATTATTATGTCCTTCGATCGACTGCTATATACATAAAAAATTTCCCTTTAGAAAAGTTAAAAATAACTTGAATTGTATTTGATAATGATTATCATCTACTCCTGATAATGATAATCGTTATCATTATTATAAACAATAATTATATTTGAGATTTTAGATTTCAAAAGGTTAGGAAAAAATTATGTCTAATTATAAAAACCTGCTCTATGCTGTTCTTTTCGCATTCAGTGCTTCATTAATGATGCCTGTCTCTGCACAAAGTGATAGTGATGATGGGCAAGATTCAGATGTAGAAGAAATAGTTGTTAAAGGTAAAGTACTCTACTCTGATCAAGTTAATGCATTAAAGACTCCGGTCAGGATCTTAGATGTCCCTCAAACACTATCAATTGTCACTGACGTCGATATTAGAAAACAAGGCTTTAGGGAACTTGGTGATATTGTAAGATACACTCCAGGTGTAAACACATCACAAGGCGAAGGACACCGAGATTCAGTAGTATTTAGGGGTGTTCGATCGACAGCTGACTTTTACCTCGATGGTGTCAGAGACGATGTTCAGTATTATCGTTCTCTATACAATCTTGAACAAGTTGAGATTCTTAGAGGCCCCAATGCCCTATTATTTGGTCGTGGTGGAACAGGTGGTATGATTAATCGTGTTACCAAAAAAGCAGTGATAGGTGAAGAATTTGGCTTAGTTGATTTTGGTGCTGATACTTTTGGTGCATTTGATGTCGCAGCTGATTATAACTGGCAGACAGCCGATAATACTGCGCTTAGAGTCAATGTCCATGTCGACTCACTAGATAATCACAGAGATCTCTATGAAGGCGATCGAACTGGGTTCAATCCTACGATGAGGATACAAATGAGCGATCAAACAACTGTTGATCTTTCATATGAGTACGCTGACCATGAAAGAGTCATTGATAGAGGAATTCCAACTGAGAATGGCAGACCTGTCGAATCTTTAGAGAAGATAACTTTTGGTACTTCAGATATAAATCTTACTACGCTTGAAGCTCATATTCTTCGTGCGAATATAAGTCATGATTTTTCTGATTCGAGAAAAGGAAATCTGATAATCCAATCAAGTGATTTTGAAAAAAGATATACA